>JAYVKA010000207.1:0-5978 GCA_043768885.1 Planctomycetota bacterium | reverse complement strand
CAGGATCCGCTCAAATTCGAAAACCTGTTTTACATCCGAAAAGTCGAGCAGTCGAAAGGTCTGAACCACCTCAAGGAGCCCTGCGTGATTGTCAGTGCTTCCGGCATGTGCGAGGGGGGCCGAATCCTGCATCACCTCAAGAACAACATCGAAGACCCAAAGAACACAATCCTGTTCACCGGCTATCAGGCTCCGCATACGCTGGGACGCCGCATCCTGGACGGCGAGGCAAAGGTCCGGATTTTTGGCGAAGAGTACAACGTCCGTGCCAAAGTTACAAAACTCGAAGCCAGCAGCGGCCACGCGGACCAGCCGGAATTGCTGAAATGGGCCCTGGCTGCGAATGGAAAAAACACTGTGCGAAAATACGCCCTGGTTCACACCGAGATGCCCGCCGCATCGGCCCTCAAGACACTTATGAACGAAAACGGACTGAAAATCGTCATGATTCCAGATCGCAGCGACCGGATGGAACTGGACTAGTTTCAACCCGCCGCATTGCAACCGTAGTTTTCGGAGAAGTCAAATCCCGCTGGTTTGCACGGCGGATGGATTGGTTGCCAACCATACACTTGGGCAAAAAAAGTTTGCCCTATTTCTTTACCTCTATTTTCCTGCCTGAATTCTTCCCGCCTTTTCGGACAGGTTTGGTAGAAAGATGGAGGTAGAAAAAAAGCCACCTGGCCGCGAATGGCCAAGTGGCTTTGTTTTTCTGGAAAGGGAACTGAGCGTTAGACTTTTCGATTCCTCCGAACAAAAGCCAACATTCCGCCCAGTGACAGCAGCACCATCGCACCTGGTTCTGGAACTGCAAAGGGGTTTATCATCTGTCCGCGAATTTCCCCGCCTGGAAAACTTGAATTGTGGATATTGATGTAGGTCTGTCCACCAAGCGTATCGGTAAAGTTCGAGCCAACGTTGGCAATTGAACCAGATCCGGAAACTGTTCCGCTGGTCGCTGCGGTCGCTGTCAGTGTGATCAACACGCTAGCGTTTGCACCTGCCGGGGCAAATCCGTGAAGGTGAGCCGCAGATGCATTTGCCGTTAATCCAGTGAATGTTCCGGAAATCGACAAACCACCCGTAGCATCATTGAAAAATGCCGTAGCAAATCCAGTTGCTGTAGATCCATTTGGAGGAACCTCCTGGGCACCACTCAAATTGACATTGAACTGCCAAATATCTGCTTGTGCCACAAGCGAACTGCCCAGCACCAATGCCAGGCTCAAAACAATCGATCGAATCATGATGCACCTCAAAAACAGGGAATGAGTTCCGGAACAAACAACGGCCCCGCATAATCGACCCAGTCTAACTCCAGGCCTGGTGCAAGGTCAATCAACCGATTGCGGAGTTCATGGAAATTCTCTTTGTTCCGAATCGCAATTTTGGCCGGCAGGCTCGCTGAAGGCTTGTTCTAGGTGAAAGATCGACCGACCCGAATGGCTTGCGCTGTGCGTCACCGCGTCCAGCAGCGTTTTGCCGATCATCAACAGCATCACCAGGACCAATGGCGAACCGACCAGCATTGTCATTGCTCCACCGAAAATAATGCAGACATGCAGCAAAACGATTCTGCCGTATGGGCGAAACATCTCCTGAATCGAAGTCGTTTTTTCAAACTCCCGTTTGCCAATGTAATTCCGAAAATACGAAACCCCGTGGCTGGCAACCAACCCCAGCACAGACAGGAATCCACCGACCGGCAAAACACTCCACACTTCCGCCATCATCCCCATGAAAACCGGAATTACAAAAGTCGGGCCCGGCCATGACGAATGATCAACATGGCCAAACTGCGATCCTATCGATCCGTCCAATCCGTTCCGAAACGACACGAACACCATCAGGAGCGCACCGTGAACCATGCAGAAAAAGAAATAGTGGAAACAAAAAAACGGAATCAATAACAGCTTCGGCTGAGGGCCCGATTTTTGTCTGGCAAATTCCTGTTTGGCGAGCAGAATTCTCGGAATCGCATATCCGCCGATGACGATGTTTTCCCACCAGTAAAACATCACCATGCCGCCAACGTCCCAACCGAAAATCAGCGCAAAGAAAACCGGCAAAAGGTTTGCAACCAACAGGCTGACCAGCGAAACCCGGTCACCATTGGCAAGTTGGCTTGAGATGCTTCCAATCAGCCTTTGAGGCAAAGATTCCGGTTTCATGCCTTGCCTGCAATTCGTACGTTGTGCAAACGAGTTGGCGCGTTACCCGTTCTGAATGCCTGCCATTCGTCGCCGCCGGGTGGACATTGTCACGGCCAGCGAAATCATGATCAAACCCAAACTGCCTGGCTCCGGCACACTTGCAAAAAAACCGCGAACGACAATTGCCCGGGAAGGATCCGGATCGGAATTGAAACGCTCGATGTCCAGTGTGCCACCCAGCGAACTGGCATTGTATCCGAACAACCGAAAACTGGCCGAGTTGATGTCGTCAAAACTGGTCAGGTTAATCGTGTGTGTCTCGTCACCCAAATTGACATCCGGATCGTCAAAAATGCTCTGGTAGGCTCCGCCATTCACGCTCAACTGGATCGACAGCCTGGTAGGACCTGAACCTGACCGGTCGTACTGAATCGTCATGTTTTCCAAATTGAAATTCGCAGTCGAAGCCGACCAACCCCATTGCACGTAGTCCGTCAATGAAGTGTTCAAAGTACTCGCCAGGGACCAGTCCCTCGAATTGAACGTGATTCCCTGGTTCGGAACCAATCCTGCTCCTCTGGACAACAACAACGGGGTCACTTGGGATTGGAATTCCGCCGCAGGCAAATCGGGCGATGGAGCACCGGTTGGCCCGTTCGGATTCGTGGAGTTGTAGCCAACAATGTTCAGCTGTGCCGATACTGGCACGCATGCGAATGCAACGATCAAATAAAAAATCGGGACGGAGAACTTGCCAGGTGACTTCATGGGTGCATTTCCGAAGGTGGGAATTGGCCGGACTCGAATGGCATCATGCCGGAAAGGAGTGTTACTGGCCTGTAGCCAGTAACAGAGAATACTGGCGATACACAATGATCGCATTTGCATTGGATGGCAATAGCATTAGGCGAAAAGTCGCCCCGAAACCTGCACAACCCGCTGGACCATTTCCAGCAACATCTTCTTTTGCATCCCTTCCATCAAATCGTCACCCGATTCAGTGAACATCTTCATCACTCCTCCGACCGCCACCTGTTCTGGAACCACCAAAACGCCAATGTTGCCCAGAATGGATCGCACGTGAACCAGGCCACGCAATCCGCCCAACCCGCCGGGCGATGCGCTCATTAATCCGCAGACTTTTCCCTTGAATGCCTGCAGTGGCGACTCGCCGTCAGCCGGCCGCGAAGCCCAGTCAATTGCATTTTTTAGCAAAGGTGTAATTGAGCTGTTGTACTCCGGACAGGAAATCAGAAACGCGTCGTGATCGAACATCAACTGCTTCAGCCGCCGGGCACCCTCTGGCGCAGTGATTTCTTTCTCCAGGTCTTCGTCGAAAATCGGTAGGTCCAATTCGCCAAGATTGAGAATTGTGACCTCTGCTCCCGCAGTCCTGGCATATCCGGCAGCCACGTTTACCAAACGCTGATTGAAAGACTCACTACGGGCACTTCCCGAAAAAGCCAAAATACGGGCAACGGTCATCAAGACTCCTTTTGGACAGGTAACACGGACAGAAATGCGTCATTTCGGGCCAAGCTTGGACAACCGCCTGAAAAAGCAGTAAAGTTTGTTTGCAAATTTGGCGCGGTCACTTGTTCAAAATTGAACGAAGACCAACAATTTCGCCCATTCGAATATCCATGGCAAGCCGTCTGTTTGGAACGCAGCAACATTGCCTCTTCCCGTCAAGTTCCAATCTCTTTTTCAGGAGCAACTCTCCATGAGTTCCATTTTGGAAATGCTGCAACAGCAGCTGGGTAGTGAAGGTCTCTCGATGCTGGGCAACCGCATCGGTGCCGACAAACAAAAAACCGAAAGTGCCGTAGGTGCCGCTCTGCCGGCGCTGGTTGGTGCAATCAGCCGTCAGGGCTCGACACAACAGGGCGCGTCGGGACTGATGAAAATGCTGGACAAGGACGGCGACGGCAATGTGCTGGACGACCTGCAGGGGTTCCTCGGTGGAAGCGCGGGGAAATCCCACAGCGCTGGTGCCGGGGACATGCTGCAAAACCTGTTGGGCGGAAAACAGGCCCGCCTGGAGCAGGGAGTCAGTCAGGCTTCGGGACTGGACGCCGGCTCAACCCAAAAACTGCTCGGCATGCTGGCCCCCATGGTGATGGGTGCGCTGGCCAGGCAAAAACAAACGCAAGGCCTGGACGCAGATGGCCTGATGGGTTTTCTTGGTTCGGAAAAAACGTCGGTCGAGAAAAAAACGGGCGGCATGATCGGCCGACTGCTGGATCAGGACGGCGACGGTGACTTTGACCTCAAAGACGTTGCCAAACTGGCAATGGGCAAACTGTTCGGCAAAAAGTAGCCGAACCACGAATCAATAAATCAAAACGGGTAGCCGGCGAGAAATCGCCAGCTACCCGTTTTTTGGGATTCGCCGTAGTGGACGAGGCTACGAGTCCTTTTTCATCGCAGCGGCGCGTGTTTCATCGCAGCGGCGCGAGGACTCGTAGCCTAGTCCACTACCCCAAAATCAAACTTTGACGTTGCACTATTGCTGCGGCACGTTGACCGTTCGAATTTCGCAACCGAATTCGTCACTCCACACCAGCACCGAAAAACGGGTTACGTTATCGAGTGGAACATTGCTCTGCGTCACGTAATCAAAGCGTCCCCGGATATCGGTATAGCCGTCCTTGAAAAACGTGACGCTTCCGTCGTCCTTCTGGGCGTAGACTTTGATGTATGCAGCGGGCAAGACTTTCGCATCCGATCGCGAACGGACCTGCAACTGCCCCATCGCGAGAACCGTTTGAACGTCCAGATCGTTTGCGTAGACAATCTGCGAAACGGTTTGATCTCCGCCGCGCAATTGCGCTATCACGTTCTTTCGACGCAGAGATTCGGGCAGCTGATGAACGAGCCTCGTTTCGTCACCAGGCAGCGTCAAAGTCTCCGTCTGGTTCGGGCGCACCAGCGAATGGCCCCCGGCCCCTCCACTGGAAAACGGATCCTGACTAAACACCAGCTCAACGTCCATCTCGTGGTACTGCACACTGACTTCCTTCAGATTCCGGTAGTCGATCACCAGATCGCCCTTTGCGACACTCGCGCTCAGCGCTGGCATCGATTCGGCCAATGCCGTTTGCTGTTCCAACGCGCTGTCAGCATCAACGATCTTCGCTCCGGCACCGGACGCTTCCCGCACAACTGCCGAAATCGCGGCGAAGCGCTTTTGCCAGCTTTCGACCGGATAGCTTACATACTTCGATGCAATTTCCTGCGCCTTGGCGGTGTCGGACTGGTTGACCGCCAACCACGCGGCTGCATAGTCATACTGCATCCGGCCAGCGACGCTGCCTGCGTCCACTAGTGCAAACCATTCGACGGCTTCACTGACTCGATCCTGCAGGAGCAGATAGTAAACCACTGCCATCCGGTCATCGCTGGTCAACTCACGACGGCAAGCGAGAATCGAAAGCAAAGTCTCGTACTGCTGGTGCATCGAGTCGTTCAGGATTTTCCGGCGTGCACCCGTCTGATGGGCCCGCGCATTAATCAATGGCGAAAACTCGACGTGCTCATGCCAGCGCCGCGTCTCCGGATGAATGCCGACCAGTTTGCTGTCAAGAGCCGGACCACAGGTGCCGACAAATGACTCTTCATTCTCCAGATACTCGCCAATCCGTTCTGCATCCTGATGAGTCAGCGAATACGACCAGAGCACCGGATTGTACACAAACCGATTGGCCAACAGGCTCGTGACTTGTTGAAAGACCCGCTTTTCCCGCATCCGGAATGCGATATCAGCCAGGTTGATCCGCTGCAAATTGGCTTTTTCCATCCACGCCAACAACTGGTCGTCGCTCG
>JAYVKA010000206.1:0-4329 GCA_043768885.1 Planctomycetota bacterium | reverse complement strand
TGAACTTGCGGCCCCAGTCGGGCCAGTCGAGCCCGAATCAGCAAGACCTGTTGAAAGCGTTTCATCAATTGAGGTTGTTTCGTGAGCGCTTTCTCGGTGAAAGCAAACGCCAGCGGCAAGTCCGCTTCCATTTGCGGCCACGCCTCCCCCAGCGTACGTTCGATGTCGCGCAACTCGGATTCGTACCAGCAGGCTTCGATCAACGCCAACCGCAATGTCTCCAGGCGATCCCCCTGAGCCAGTACGGCAACGCGGCCGGCAGTCCAGAAAACCTGGGCACCCTGCAGCGTCATCATTTCCAGTGGCGATTTGTTTTCAGCCGCTCCGGCTCCAACCCAGTCCCGCGCCGCCAATTGCAAGTCCGCATCCTGATGATTGGACGTCGGGATGGTCAAAATCTGCAGCGTGCTACCCGAATCGATCTTGGCCTCAACGGCGAAACGCTGAAAAGGCAGCGGCAGCTCCAGCAGCAATCTTTGGCCGGAATCTTTTTCCGAAACAAATGCAACCTGCTGAAGCTCCGAGTCCTTCGGCAGTCCGGCTGGCAATCGCACATCAATCGGCGAGACGGCCCTCTGGGTATCTTTGGCTATCATGATATTTCCCTGGTGTTGTCGATCATTGGTTCAGAAAACCATGCAGCTACAAAGTTGTTCGCAGCACTGGCAATTACACTCGCGAAACCACTCGTTACCGGGCTCCTGCCCGGTAACGCACTGCCTCGAAGGCTCTGCCTTCCGTCGCGCTGCATCGTATTGACCAAGCGTTGCGATACGGGAGGCGGAGCCTCAGGTGCATTGCGTTCCAGGGCGGAGCCCTGGAACGAGTATGTCGAAATCAAGATTGGATTTGTTGGTTTCATGAGTCGTTGTCAGTCATTCGTCCGGCAATCCACGCGGCCACGTAGTTGGCCGAGTCGAGGACGCCGTTGAGTGTTGAATCAAACAGGTAGTCGCCAACCATAAACAGGTTTGGGTGCTCTGTTGGTTCAGGTTGATGTCGCCGGTCCTGGCCGAGCGGTACAATCCCGCCCGGCATCGCGTTCACCGAAGCGATCCAGCGATGGACGTGCCCTTCGACAAAATGTTTTCGCCCATGAGCGAGAAAATCAGGGAGCGAGTCGAGAGCCTCGGTGATTAACTGCTCGTCATCGATTTGGCTCATTTCCAGCGCTGCGTTTCCACCCAGCAACCAGCCCAGCACCCCGCCACTTCCTCCGGGTTCGCGCGATGACTCGTCATACAGACAGCATCCGCCGAAACGGTCCAGCATCCAAAACGAATCGGTCAGCGAGCTCCGCCAAAACGCTTCGTCGAACAGAATGGTGACCCGCAGGTAATGAGCTGGATAGTTGTAGTAGGCATGGTGACGGCCAACAGCCTCGGCCAGTCGGTTACCCTCGAACGCAACGGAATTTATTTGATTGTGCGGCAACGCGACAACGACAAAATCAAAATCATCCTGGCGGTCTTGATCGTTTTGATCTGACTCGATTCGCAAACGCCCGTCCGACGTTCTCGAAACGCTTTGAACCGGAGACTTGAGCAGGATCGTTGCATCGAGTCGCGACGCCAGTTCGCGTGGCAATCGCTCGTTGCCCCCTTCGATGCTGTACAGACTCATATACGACGGATGATTCATCACATAATTCTGCAAGCCGTAGTCCGGGCTGGTCTGGTCTGGCTCGGTCGCCAGGTCACTGTGAATCAGGGTTTCGATGTAGCCGCGCGCCATTGTGTTGGCGACTTCAGCCAGGAGTGTATCGAAACGATGTCGATCCGGTTCCCGCCTGGAACCCTCGGGGTAATCCGATTCATGGAATTCGTTGGGAGTCATCCGGTCGCGCGCCCGACGGTCGAATGCTGTCAGAGCCTTGCAGGCATCGGGGCCCAGCTGTTCACGAACGTCATCGAGGTTTGCAAGCACGCGGTTGTTCATGATCACTGCCGATCCAGCCATCGGATTGATCGGCAGTCCCAGCTCCGCGATCAGCATCTTCAGCGGATCTTCGTCGAATTGTGAGTAGTCATAGAACTCCGCCGCACCAGCTTCGTAACGGATCGACGACTTTCGAAAGGAAGGTGTGAGAATCTTTCCACCCAGACGGTCGCTGGCTTCAAACAGGGTTACGCGCAGCGGGCGATCGGCGATTTTCTGAAGAGCATAAGCCGTCATCAGACCGCCCGGCCCACCTCCAATTATTCCGACGTTCCAAACTCGCATTCATGCCTCGATCCCACACAGTCTCTGTCCCGATGGTGAATTCCAATCACCAGACTCATTCCACACAACGCCTCAGGCCAAGTTCCGCAAAATTCCTCAGCGACAATCCTAATACAACCAACCTGAAGCCAAGCTTAAGACCGATCGTCCAATTGCCTGAAACCTCATCGATACAAGCCATTTCGGACGCTGTCACTTCATGCCAAGATCTCTTTCGCAACAGTTCCCGCCAGGTCGGTCAGGCGCATTTCGCGGCTGGCGTGGCGAAAGGTCAGTCTTTCGTGATCAAATCCGAGTAGATGCAACACCGTTGCGTGACAGTCATGAACGTGCATCTTGTTCTCGACCGCTTCATAACCATGTTCGTCCGTGTTGCCATACGAAAAGCCGCCTTTGACACCGCCACCCGCCATCCACATCGTGTACCCTTTGTGATTGTGATCGCGTCCGTTGCCGTCGGGTGAATAAGGGGTGCGACCAAACTCTCCGCCCCAAATAATCAACGTGTCTTTCAGCAAATCGCGGCGACGGAGATCGGCGATCAAGCCAGCAATTGGTTTGTCGGTCTCGGCACAATTGTCGGCGAGGGCAGTTTGAATGTTGCTGTGCTGGTCCCATGTTCCGTGTCCGAGTTCGATAAAGCGGACACCGGCTTCGGCAAAACGGCGAGCCAGCAAACACTGGCGACCAAAACCGTCAGTCGGGTCTTCATTGATGCCATACAGCGCCAGCGTTTCTTCGGTTTCCCGCAATACATCCATCACGTCGGGAACCGCATCCTGCATTCGAAAGGCCAGTTCGAACTGCTCAATCGCTCCTTCGACAATCGGGTTGTGTTTGTCTGTTTGAAGTTTTTCGCGATTGAGCGAGGCGATCAAATCGAGTTGTGCACGCTGTGCAGATTTTGAAAGGCTGTCGTTCATCGCGTTGTTGATGCCATTCGGGTTGGCCGGGCCACGGCGCAACTGATCGATCCGTCGGTTCCGCTGGCTGCTGTCGGCAACTGTGAACTTTGTGCCTTGAAAAGCCGCTGGAAGAAACGAGCTGCCATAGTTTTGCGCACCGCCATTGGCACTGGGTGGATTGATCGAGATGAAACCGGGCAGATTCTGGTTTTCGGTCCCAAGTCCGTACAGTGCCCACGCACCCATCGACGGCCGCACAAACTGAAAACTTCCGGTATGCATTTGGACAAAGGCCTGGGCATGGGCCGGTTGATCGCAATGCATCCCTCGCAACATGCAAAGTTCATCGGCCTGTTTGCCAATGTTTGGGAACAGCTCGGAGATCCAAAGACCGCTCTGGCCATGCTGTTTGAAATCCCATGGCGAGGCGCACCACGGGGTGCCGTTGCCAGACGGTCGTCCATGATCCTGTTTCAGTCGAGGTTTGTAGTCAAACGTATCGATATGCGACGGCCCGCCCCGCATACAGAGAAAAATGACCCGTTTCGCACGTGGCTCAAAATGTGGAGCACGCGGGGCAAGCAAAGACTTTTCGCGTTCGTCCTCTGCTGCTTGTGCCGAAGCCATCCCGGCAAACGCCAGATAGCCAAACCCGGCTGACATGGCCATCAGAGCGTCCCGACGTGAAAGTGCCGAGACCCGGTTCCTGCAGAGTTGAGTTGTTGTCATGTTGGTTCAATCCAGTGAAACAAATTCGGCGGTTGAGAACAGGGCCTGGCAATAGACCGCCAGTTTTTCGGTTTCGTCGAATCGCGAAGCCTCGTTGAGTTGCCGCATGAAGTGCGAAGCCTGCTCGCGTTCGGTGGGGGAAGGATGGCGACCAAAGGACAGCATGTAGGCGTAGTCGAGTCGTTCAGCGGACGGTTTTGCCATCAACCGTTGCGCCATCGCAGTGGCTTGCACTGTGACAAACTTTCCGTTCATCAAGTAGAGCGATTGCAGCGGACTGGATGATGTGTCGCGCATTCCGGTTACCACGCTTGCGTCTGGTGAGTCAAACAATTCCAGACATTCGGGAAGTACATTCCGAACGCGCGGCAGATAAACTGACCTGTTCGGCGAGTCGAGTTCGCGAATCACGGGCTCAAACACATTCTGCCCTACGTTTCCTTCGCCAACTTCGCGCAAAAGTGTCCCCAAC
>JAYVKA010000205.1:0-4621 GCA_043768885.1 Planctomycetota bacterium | reverse complement strand
GCACTGGCTCAGTCCCATGCCGCATCATCGGCGGAACTGGGAGGACTGCAGGCACAGCTCGCGACAATGCTTGCCCAGTATGAAAAAGCCGCTGGCGATTCGGGAGTCCTGGAAACAGCGATCACCACGAAAGAAGCCGAACTGGGGAAACTTGCTGCCGAGTCCGCTGGACTGCAAAACCGTCAAAAGGAGCTGGAAACGGAATCAGCCGCGATCGTGGCCCTGATGCCGGAACTGAACGTGCTTTCGGAACAAGCGAAGAAAGTCGCCGAGCTGTCTCCGGGAGATCAGCAATTGACAACGGTTGCACAACAGATTGCCGAACGGGTTTCGACTTCGCAAAACCGTGCCGCAGAAATCGAACAGACGGTCGTGACATCGACGGCACGAATGGGAGAAATCAACTCGGCGACGGCTGCTTTGCAGTCTCAGGTTGCCGAAAGCAAAACGCAAATGGTAACGACAACGACCGCAGTCCAGACATTGAAGGATCAGGTTGCTGCTTCCGGGAAAGCCGTCGCGGACGTTCAGGCAGTAGTGCAACAGCTGACACAACAGGTCGCGGAAGCCGAAGCGAAAGTTCAAAAGTGGACTGGTGAAATCGCATTCGTGGCAGAGTTTGACCGGTTGCAGCAATTGATTGCCGAAGCGGATTCCGGAATCGCTGTTGCCATGCAAGCCGAAGACGCGGAACGGGCGAAATTGGCGGCGGTCCAGGCGGCGGCCGATGCGGCTGCAGCCAGCGTCGCGGCGGCGGAAGCGAAAAAGGCCGAAATTCAACAGCAACTGGACGCCCTCCGCGGTATCGCGCAATAATATCTCGACGCCGAGTCCGTTCTGGCCTGTGGCGAATCGCTGACTTTCCATTCACAGGTGCGTTGCCCCTCAACGGCTCGCCATTCCAGGGACCAGTCTTTTGAGCAACTACCGCGAGTACGACGACTACGAACAACCTCGACGGCAACGCGGTTCTGGCATGTCCGCTTTCAAGTTGCGTTTGTTGATCGCGCTGGCCATTGCCGGCTTCTCGCTCGTCTCCTACCTGAGCAACACGACGGTGAATCCGATCACTGGCGAGAAACAGCGGGTCGGCGGCATGAGTCAAGAGCAGGAAATCACGATGGGCCTGCAAGCCGCTCCGGAGATGGCACGGCAGTTTGGCGGTTTGTCGGACGAAATCCGCGCGACGCAGGACGTCAAAGAGATGGGCGCACGGTTGGTAAATGCGCTGTACCACAAACTTGCGGATGAAGGCAAGAAACTTTCGAATGAAGGCAATTCGATACCATATGCATTCGAGTTTCATTTGTTGAACGATTCCCAAACGGTCAACGCGTTTGCCTTGCCAGGCGGACAGATCTTTGTCACCGAAGCGATCTACAACAGCTTTACTCATGAAGGACAACTGGCCGGTGTACTGGGCCACGAAATCGGCCACGTTCTGGAGCGGCACAGTGCACAGCAACTGGCCCAGGGCCAAATGTGGCAAGAGCTGGGCGGGGCCGCGGGTGTTGCGGGAGGCGATGTCAATTCGGCCCGGATGGCACAAATGGTCGGCAGCCTGATCTCGATGCAATATGGCCGCAAAGACGAACTGGAATCGGATCGCTGGGGTGTCGAACTGATGGTGATGGCCGGCTACCACCCGGCTCACATGCTGGAAGTAATGGACATCCTCGAGAAAGCATCAGGAGGAAATGGCGGCACGCCCGAATTCCTCAGCACCCATCCCCGCCCCGCCAACCGCCGCGAATACATCAACCAGGTAATCGCCGACCGTTTCCCCTACGGCATCCCGGACGGCTTGAAGTGAACAGTCGGGTCCTGACTCGATTTTGTTTGGAATGACGTTGAAAACCAAAATATTGCCCCTCCTTGTGTTCGCAGCGTTCGCCGCTGGCCAGTTGTTTTGTGCCATGGCGGTTTTCTTTTAAGGTCGAGAGGTTCGACTCTTGCTGGTCAACGCGGCTTTGTTTTTTTCGCCAATCTTGTTGATCCAGATTGTGGGCGGCAGATCGTGGTCTGACGTTTTTGCCGTCGCTGTTGTGTTTGTATCGCTGGCAAGCTTGCTGGATGTGGTGATCTACCCATTGGGTACTTTGGTTCTCATCGCGATACAATCCGTTTGGATTTTCGGCACTTTGTGGATGTTCATTCGGGAGTGGAAAACGGGGGCAGGCCCTCATTCCGATATCCTGTGAGCACGGCGTGTCTCGAGTGCTTTCCGAAGTTCGTTTTGCCAGCGGAGCCAATCGCATAAATCTATGGCACCGTGATTACTGATTCGACTTCAGTGCCCGGTCACGGATCGAAAGCGAGTCCCAGATTCTCACGGTGTTGTCTCCTGAACCGGTCACCAACTGTGTTCCATCGGGACTCCAGGCGAGCGAGTGAACATATGCGTCATGGCCCCGCAGTTCGGTTACCTGCTGGAAATTGGTCAGGTCCCAAAGCCGAACCGTGGTGTCCGCACAGCCGGTGGCCAGGCGCGATCCGTCCGGACTGAATCTGGCCTGGTAAACGGAGCTTCCATGAGCGAGGACGGCAACAAGCTCAAAAGTTTTTGCGTCCCACAATCGCACGGTTCCGTCCTGACCGCCGGAAGCCAACCAGCGACCGTCGCTGCTGAAATGGACCGTGTAGATTCTGTCGGTATGCCCGCTCAACATTTTTATTGGTGTTCGGGTGTTGAAATCCCAGACACGGACAAAATATCTTGAATCGCTGACTCGTGAGTTTGCTGCTGCAATTCGCAATCCCTGAGGGTCAAACGAGACATCGGCAATCAATGATGCTTCCTCCTCGGCCAAATCCATGATTGCCTCGCCCGTGCCAGGGTCCCATACCCGAACAACTCCATCGGTACTTCCGCAAGCGAGGCGGTCCCCGTTGGCGTTCAACGAAACACCGTTGTCGGGGCACTCATTATTCCTGGCTTTCATGCTTCGATCCAGCCGGGCCGATCGCCAATCCCACCAAAGAACGTCACCACTTTGGGAATAGACTCCGATGCGGTTTCCGTCAGGAGAAAAGACAAGTGAAAGACTAACTCCAAATGGATCATTCTTCATGACGGCCACTTGTTTGCCGGAATGAGTGTCCCAAACCCGAACGGTCCCGTCCCACCCACAAGACGCCACGTGTTGGCCATCGGGCGAAAATCCAACTGAGTAAATGAAGCTCGAATGTCCACGGAGAATTTCGCGTTTTGAAATCCGGTCAACGTCCCATGCGCGAATGGTTCCATCGTTCGAGCAGGAAACGAGCGATTTGGAGTCCAGAGCAAACTCAACCCGGTTGATCGGTCCGCTGTGCCCCTGAAGAACGGTCAGGAATTCTCCCGTCTCTCCATCCCAAAGTCGAATGGTGTGATCGGAGCTGGCCGTCGCAAGGTAACGCTTGTCTGGACTGAACAAAACGTCATTGACCCAGTCGGCATGGCCCCGCAGTGTCGCCACTTCCTGGCCCGTCGTTCCGTCCCAGATTTTGGCGGTCTGGTCCAGTGAGCCGGAGGCGATCCGCTGTCCGTCTTTGCGAACGTCAATCGAGGTGATCGTATTGCCATGTCCGGTCATTTTCCGGTTTTCCGATTCATCGTCCAGATTCCAAATCTGAAGAAAATTGTCGGGATATCCGCCTCCCGAAACCAATCGCTTGCCTCCGGGCATAAAGCAAACACTTCCAACAAATACCGTGTGCCCCTGCAGTGACCGTTCCTGTTTTCCGGTTCGGATATTCCACAAGCTGAGTGCCGCAGATTCACAACCGGTCGCAATCAATCCTGTTTCCATATCAACGGAATAGTCCAGAACCATTTCGCCAGGAACCATGGGGACCAATTCCCGTGCCGTATCAGCATCCAGAAAACGGAAACCGTTTGCAATCTGGTCGTGGATATAGTGCACCGCATGCCGACTGAGCGGAATATTGTCGACCAATAGATTCGAAGAAACAATTGTCTCCCGGAAACCGGATGCAAGATTCAGATACTCACATCCTTCTGTCGAACCAATTGCCAGTTTGCTGCCATCATCACTGAAGGCCAGGGAATTGATGCGGTGCCCAATGCTGACAGTCTGCAGGGCTTTGCCTGACTCGACCTCCCACAATCGAACCGTTTGGTCCGCAGCGGCGCTGGCCAGCCATTTTCCGTCGGGGCTGAACAAGATGAACTGGATGCTGGACGTATGCCCTTCAAAAACCATTTGTGAATCGTCCAGCCGATTCGAAAAATAACGCCACTCCCAGCCCCGATGTTCAACCGGAGCATCCTCCAATAGACGCCGGGCCGCTCCGACATTGAACAGCTGCAAGGCGCTGGCTGTGGCAGACATGTTGGCCAGATATCGGGACCAACGCTCTTCGCCGGAACGTTGCACTGCTTCCCGGGTAGCTTTAACCGCCGCCGACTTTTGTTCGGTGACTTCCGACAAGGACTGGGCAACCCGGTTGCGGCTCCATGAAACGACAACCAGGGCAACCAGCAAAATGGCGGCCGCCGTGGACAACGCAGTGGCCAGAAGTTTGTTGCGATAAGTCCAACGAAGAAATTTTTCTGCGGCTCCCACCGGACGGGCCAGGATCGGGCGATCATCCAGGAATCGCTGTAAATCATCACCCA
>JAYVKA010000204.1:0-7269 GCA_043768885.1 Planctomycetota bacterium | reverse complement strand
GCTGGGACAATGGGTCGCAATCGGTCCAGTTTGTTTCGTCTACCATTCTGCCATTCATTCCCAGCAACGATGACACTTTCCGAGCCCGTAACAGTTTTTATTTTGGCGGTCCTGCAAGGAATCGCTGAATTTCTGCCGATCAGTTCGTCCGGGCACCTGGTCGTGGTCGGGCATCTGCTGGGCAGCACTGGCGGTCCTGGCCTGAACGTCGTACTGCACTTTGGAACCTTGCTGGCCATCGTCTTTTACTACTGGCCGCAGATCATCGCAATGCTTCGGTCGGACCGGCGTGTGATTCCATTGTTGATCGCGGGTACCATTCCGGCCGGGTGCGTTGGGTTGTGGTTGAAGAAAGGGACGATTGGCGGAAAGAACTACGCCTGGATTCTGGACGATCCGCTGTTGGCCGGATTCATGTTGGTGTTCACCGGTTACATGTTGCTGTTGCTGACCCGATTGAAGGGCGGCGAACAGCCTTACCAGAAAATGGGTTTTGCAAAGGCAATCCTGGTTGGATGTGCCCAGGCAATCGCATTGTTGCCCGGGATCAGTCGCAGTGGTTCGACAATTGTTGCGGCAACGGCGTTGGGCCTGGAGCGGCAATCGGCAGCGACCTGGTCATTCCTGTTGGCCATCCCGGCGATTGGCGCAGCGATGGCTCTGGAATGTTACGACCTGTACACGGGAGAATCGACGATCGAAACCCCGACTCACCTGCTGGTAATGGGAGTTGTAGTTTCAGCCATGGTTGGATGGATGTCGCTCAGCCTGATGGTCCGATTGCTCGACAAAGGCCGATTACACTGGTTCGCCTACTGGCTAATCCCGTTCGGCCTGGGAGTCGTCGTATGGCGGTTGCACCTGATGGTCCAGGCATACATCAACAGCTAACCCGCCATGCTTGCAACTGGAAGTAACAAGACGGCCTTGGGGCGTGTAACAGTCACTTACGGAATCAGAACATGGGAATCTTTGGACAACCCTACACGGGCAGCCTTCGATTGATTATCAAGTGGGGTTTTGAAAACAAGCTCGTCGAGCTTCGGCAGAATGTCTGCACGGTCAACAAGGTGATCCAGAAAAAGCTCGAAACGCTCGGCGAAGACTTTGAAGAGAAAACCCAGGACATGACGCCTTCGCAGCGTAACTGGTATACCGAACGGGAGGCGGGTGAAGGATTCCAGTTGGCCGAGGACTTTCCTGCCCTCATGTGGCAGTCCGCGTTCATCCGCATGTACTTTATCCTTGAGTACGGCGTTTTTGATCTGTGCAAAACCGTGCGGCACGGAAAAAACAGACCAGTCCGGTGACGGGCAAGGAAAAGGGGATCAGGGCCGATCCAAAGTTCATGACCGAGGTAGGGGTGAAGGCTCCGTTTGAAGGCTCCGTTTGAAGGCTCCGTTTGAAGGCCCGTTGCCAAGGCCCGGTATGGCGTGGCCTTCAGCAGTTGAATGTTTCCGAACTGAAGTGAAGGTGACAACCAGGAGGGTTGTTGAATGATGAGCTTGAGGACTATTCACAAAAGTTGTCCCAGGGATGCTTTTCGATCGACATCGCGTTCCCAAACCTGATCCGGCAAACGTCGTTCATCTACCTGTTCTCGGTCCTCGAAAAGGTGCTGATGTTCTTTGTCGATTGCGCGCACAAGAATGGAAAACTGCCCGAGACACCAGGAAATCACAACGGCAAGGGCAGCAGCAAGACCAACTCCTATTTGAAGAAAGTCGGCGGTGTGGTTTACCCGGAAGGCGGTGACTGGAACGAGTTGTGCCTGCTCGGGGAACTACGGAAACGATTCGTTCACAGCTTGAACCGCAAGCCGCTGGGCCTGGCACTTGAAGCCTGTCTCAGGAAGAACAAGGCCGTCTTCAAGATCGGCGTGTCATGCCGAATCGTCTTGTGGTAAGGCTGCTGCACGCACGCCAACTACCTCGTCCGCCGCTTTTTCCTCGATATCCTAAACGCGATAGCGGACAAGTTGCTCGCATGATCCTCGCTCGCACGTCCTCTCCCTCGGGCGCGAACCTACGTCGGTTCGAATTTCACGAGTGCTTCCACCGGCCTCATCTGCCGAGGGTTAAGTGGCCAAGCATCCTGTTTCGGGGACCGCGGCTCTGTTTCAGAGATGCCTGGATGAAGAAAGACTTGCTCGCTGGTTGCGACTGGTGGGGTATGAAAAAACACCGGATTATTGTGCCACGTTTTTCGGGGTTTAATCAGGTATAATCAGCTGACCTCTCATCACCTGTATTTTGGAATCCAGACATGCTTCGATTGATTCGAAATTTAAATCTGTATTTGGTTTGCGTTTTGGCACTGCTTTCGATCGGGATATTGATATTGCCCGGAAGAGTCGAATCGCAGGAAGCGACCAACTGGCCGCAATGGCGGGGTTCGGATTTCACTTCGGTCAGTTCCGAAAAAGACCTGCCGGTTGAGTTCGGGCTGGACAACAATTTGCATTGGAAATGTCCGATGCCTGGTTCGGCCGGGAGCAGTCCGGTTGTCTGGAACGGGACGACGTTTGTTACTTCGGCCACTGCCGACGACGAAGGAATTTGTTTGCTCGCGGTTGATTCCTCCGGCAATGTTGAGTGGGAACAGGCTGTGCCGGGTCGAAACAAAAACATTTCGATGGACCAGTCCAACGCCGCGGCTCCCAGCCCCATCACAGATGGAAAACATGTTTGGGCCACTTCCGGCGCGGGCGTGCTGTGTTGCTTTACGGTTGCCGGTGAAAAAGTCTGGGAACTCGATCTTCAGAAAGAGTTCGGAAAATTCAACATTCAGTTTGGCATGTCAACCAGTCCGGTCATGGACCAGGGACGGCTGTATATGCAGCTGATTCATGGCGACATGCGCAGCCGCGAACCGGGCGTCGGAATCGTTCTGTGCCTCAATGCTGCGGATGGCAAAGTGGTCTGGAAACAGAATCGCCTATCCGATGCGACTTCCGAAAACAAACATTCGTACGCTTCGCCGACGATCTACAAGGACAAAGATCGCAGCCTGCTGCTGACCCACGGTGGTGACATTGTTGTCGCTCATTCGCTTGAGGACGGACACGAAGTCTGGCGATGTGGCGGGTTGAATCCGACTGACAATTACAATTCATATCTTCGATTCGTATCTTCACCTGCGTGGTGTCCTGGAATCATCGTCGTTCCTTCGGCAAAAAAGGGGGTGGTGTTGGCACTTCGGCCGGATGGTTCAGGCGACTTAACTGACAATTCGTCGGCGCATCTTTGGATAATGGACCGGGGAACGCCGGACGTGGCCAGTCCGCTGATTTGGGACGGGTTGGTCTATCTTTTTCGGGAGAACGGAGTCGTGGCATGCTTTGACATGAAAGACGGCGAGCCGGTTTGGGAAGAACGAATGCTGGCAGACCGACATCGCTCGACGCCAGTGATTGCCGACGGGAAGATTTTTATCACCGGCCGGGACGGAACGGTTACGGTTTTGCAGGCCGGTCGTGAGCCGAAAATTCTGGCCTCGAACGAGCTGGGAGAAACCACGACGGCTTCACCTGCGATTGCCAACGGACGCATTTATATTCGGACGTTTGGAAATCTTTATTGCTTTGGCAAGCCGACGGAATAATCGTCACCCCTAACGCCTCGCAAGGAACGCAGGGCCAAATTCGTGCTGTCGCAGCCAGTCCGTTTGTCGCGGTGGCCTTGCCTTTCATCGAATAAATGGGACGATAATGCCCGCTTTTTCACCGTTCTGCCAGCTGGTTCCGATTTCAATATGATTCGAAAAGACATTCGCAACATCGTCATCATCGCTCACGTCGATCATGGCAAGACAACACTGGTTGATTGCATTCTGCGGCAGTGCGGCCATTTTCGGGAAAACCAGCTGGTTGGCGACTGCATTCTGGACAGCAACGCCATTGAGCGGGAACGCGGGATTACGATTCTCGCCAAGAATATTGCCGTCCAGTACAAGGGCGTTAAGATCAACGTTGTTGATACGCCGGGGCACGCCGATTTCGGTGGCGAAGTCGAACGGGTACTGCAAATGGCCGACGGAGCCCTGGTGCTGGTCGATGCTGCCGAAGGCCCGATGCCTCAAACCCGGTTTGTCCTTTCGAAAGCAATCGAGGCGGGGCTGCGACCGATTGTGGTCGTCAACAAAATTGACCGACCAGATGCACGGACCAAAGAAGTCGTCGATGAAGCGTTTGAGCTGATCCTCGAATTGGGTGGTGAAGAACTGCTGGAAGACCTGACCTGCATTTTCGCTTCGGCCAAACAGGGATTTGCCAAGCTGTCGCTGGATGATCCCGATGAAGACATTTATCCGTTGATGGATCTGATCCTGGAAAAGGTTTCCGGACCGGAAATCGAAGAGCACGCCGAAGGAAGTTTGCTGGCGACGACGCTGGACTGGTCCGACTATGTTGGCCGGATCATTATTGGCCGCATTCGATCGGGTTCGTTTTCCGCCGGGCAGGACGTTCATATCAAGAAAGCAGACGATGTGATCACCAAGGCGCGGATCACCAAACTGTATGTGTTTGACGATTTGGGTCGGCGGGAAGTGATCGGTGCGGCGGCGGGAGACATTGTTGCGATCGTCGGTCTGGAAGAGGCCGAGATTGGAGATACGATTTGCCAGGTGGATAGCCCGGTTCTTTTGCCCAGAATTCACGTCGACCAGCCGACTCTGGAAATGGTTTTTTCGATCAACTCATCACCGATGGCAGGCCGCGAGGGAAAATACGTGACCAGCCGACAGCTGCGAACGCGGTTGATGAAAGAGCTCGAAAAGAACGTGGCGTTGCGGGTTGATGCGGATTCGGTGGGTGACATGTTTCGCGTCGCGGGCCGGGGTGTGTTGCACCTGGCCGTGCTGATCGAGACGATGCGGCGGGAAGGCTTTGAGTTGTCCGTCAGCAAACCCCGTGTCGTATTCAAGAAGTTTGATGGCGTGGAATGCGAGCCGTACGAAAACCTTTACATCGAAGTCCCGGCCGAGAAATTCGGTTCCGTGATGGAACTCGTTGGCGGCCGGCGGGGCGAGTTGCTCGAAATGAAATCGCGCGGGGAATACGTGCTGGCGAGTTTCTCGATTCCGGCCCGAGGTTTGATTGGATTGCGAACGCGGATGTTGAACTCAACCCAAGGCACAGCGATCGTCAATCACCGGTTTGATGAGTATCGACCGGTAGAAGGGGACGCTCCGTCCCGGAACAACGGCGTGATGATTTCCGGCGTAGCGGGTCGCGTCAATGCGTTTGCCCTGAACACTCTCCAGGAACGGGCCGACATGTTCGTGGCGCCGGGGGACGAAGTTTATGAGGGGATGCTGGTCGGAGAAAACAGCCGTAACAACGATCTTTCGGTGAATCCGACGCGCGAGAAAAAACTGACCAACATGCGGGCTTCGGGGAGTGACGAAAACATCCTCCTGAAACCACCTCGCCAGTTCACATTGGAAGCCGCACTCGAATATGTCGAAGATGACGAGTTGGTGGAAATTACGCCGACGCAAATTCGACTTCGCAAAGCGCTGCTGCGGGAAAACGACCGAAAGCGGCTGGCTCGACAAACGGTCGATGCCTGATCGGTTTCGAGAATTGCACCATGACAGCAGCCCGGGTAACAAAGGCGGAAGATAGTAGAACAATTATCTCAATGGTTCAGCAGCTTGGGACACTTTGTTCGGAGTAGTGGAAGTTGCTGAAATTCCCCGGTATATTTGGAACTTCAAGACTGCGGGAGGTTTACCAACGTCCACTACAACAATTCGGTACGGTCATGTCGACTCAATTGCAGCGGGTTCACGCACCGGCTGGAAATTGAATCCTTCTTCATCGTGGTCCACCCGGATTCCGGAATGTCCGGAGTACTCGCCCCGCAGTAGTTCGGTCGCCAGTGGATTCGCCAGCCGGTTTTGGATTACCCGCTTCAACGGGCGGGCACCGTAAACCGGATCGTAGCCTTCATCGGCGATCGCTTTTCGCGCTGCGTCGGAAACTTCGAGTTGCAATTCCTGCTCGGCCAGTCGTCGGCCCAACAGGGCGATTTGCAGATCGACAATCTTGCCGATTTCACTTCGCTTCAACGGATGGAAAACAATTCGCTCGTCGATCCGGTTCAACAGTTCCGGCAAAAACCTTGTCCGCAGGGCCTGTTCGACCGCATCCCGGATTTCCACTTCGCCACCGCCGTCCTGGGTAATTTTCTGGATCAGCTGGCTGCCGATGTTGCTGGTCATCACGATAATTGTGTTCGTAAAATCGACCGTGTGTCCGTGGCTGTCGCTCAGGCGTCCATCATCCAAAACTTGCAGGAGAATATTGAAAACGTCTTCGTGCGCCTTCTCGATTTCGTCCAACAGCACGACACAGTACGGCCGGCGACGAACAGCTTCGGTCAGCTTGCCGCCCTGTTCGAAACCGACGTACCCAGGAGGCGCACCGATCAGACGGCTGACCGTGTGACGCTCCATGAATTCGCTCATGTCGATGCGAACCATCGCGTTCTCGTCGTCAAACATGACTTCGGCCAAAGCCTTGCAGAGTTCGGTTTTGCCGACACCGGTTGGACCGAGGAAGAGGAATGATCCAATCGGACGGTTCGGGTCCTGCAAACCACTGCGGCTTCGACGTACAGCATTGCTGACTGCGACGACTGCCGCGTCCTGGCCAACGACCCGCTGATGCAATCGCTCTTCCATCACCAGCAGCTTTGCCCGCTCGGTTTCCAGCATTCGGGTTACGGGAACGCCAGTCCATGCGCTGACGACTTCGGCGATTTCTTCGTCGGTCACCTGTTCGCTCAAGAGCCGTTTGGCAGAGCTCTCTTCTTCATTTTCACTGGACCTGGCCTCGGCAGTTTCAATTTGCGTCAACAGCTTTTTGCGCTGGACATCCAGTTCGTACAGTCGCCGATATTCATCTTCGCCCACCACCGTACCCGACGATTGCTTGGCCTTGATCTCGCTGTCGAGCTGGACGAATCGCCGTTCGATAGCATCCATCTCCTGCCGAAGTTTGCGGGTATCGGTCATGCCCAGCTTTTCCGATTCCCATTGTTCCCGGAGGCTGGCCAGTTTTCTTTTTTGGTCTTCCATTTCTCGACGGACATCATCCAACCGGCTTTTCACGCCCGGATCGTTTTCGTCAGCCAATTGCATGGCAGCCAGTTCCAGCTGGGTCAATCGCCGCTGGACTTCGTCTATTTCCTGCGGAACGCTGTCGAGTTCCATGGCTAAACGGCTGGCCGCTTCATCGACCAAATCGATCGCCTTGTCGGG
>JAYVKA010000203.1:0-3656 GCA_043768885.1 Planctomycetota bacterium | reverse complement strand
CCGCCCGCGCACGTCCCATCGCAATCTCCTTCATGTTGATGTCCAAAAGCCTTCAACATAAATTCAATGTCAACGTGCAGTTCAAAGTACGCTCACGTTTTGCGGTTTCGCGCGACGGCTTCGGATGCCTGTTTTCCAGATTTCCCTAGGTCCAAAGAGTGCACCATGCCAAATCCATATGCTCCGCCCATAACTGACTGGTCGTCAACATCACGTGTCCAGGAAGAGACACGGTCGAATCAACATTCGCTGACAAAGCTGAAACGGATCGGCTGGTTATGGAAGTACAGCCAGATTTGTTTGTTGGCCTTTATCGCAGCAATGATCTGGTATTGGGCAACACCGACCGAGGCCCTTCACCCGGTGTTACATGGAATGCCAATCGTTGCGACTTCGTTTACGTTATGGATTCTGGTTACGTTGCTTGCCTTCAACGTCTACAACCTGTTTGGCGCAATACTGGCCGCGATTTTGATGGGATTTCCACTAGCCAACATCTTTACATTCCTCGCAGTCAGGGATCGTGCTGTGACTGTACTCAGGCAGCACGGGATTCGGACTGGTACGTTTCAAATGAAACTGGATGAAGTTGCAGAGTGTCAAATTCAGAGTCGACAAGTCGCTGGGGCCGAAGTAAAGAGAAAGCGGTCAGACATCGAGTTGGCTGTCACATGGGCAGTGATCGGTCTGCTTCTTGGTTTCATCGCCATCTCGATCTGGGCAACGGTTTTCAATGCCTAAAACAAATTGAGAGTTGTCGCAAACAAGAACCGTCCTGATCCATCGCTAGATCAATTTGCGAAGAATGGTATCCAGGTGCTGGGCTGCGTTTCGGGTTGTACGGTTTTGCAGGACGAACTCACGGGCGATTCGACCTATTCGTTTTCGCTGGTCGTGACCCGTTAGCATCTCGTTCAACCTGAATACAAATTCCTTTGAATCCGCATTGGAAAACAGGGTCCCGCCTCCCGTTTCAAGGATGATCTCGGGAAAAGCCCCATGGTCGGGCAGGACTACCGGTGTACCGGCGGCCATCGATTCCAGGACGAATAGGCCTTTGGGTTCGCGCTGGACGGTGGGGACCGAAAGGATGTCGATGTTGCGAAGGAAATCCAGTTTTTGTTGGCGATTGACGACACCGAGGTATTCGAAATGGTCTTTCAGTCCGGCTTGTTCGAGTAATTGCCATTGCTGTTGGGCGTACGGTTCGCTTTCCGGGCCGAGCCAGCCGGCGATTCTCAATCGCAAGTCATCATGCGAGCCGGATTGTTTCAAAGCGATGAACGCCTGGACCAGCCGATGCAGCCCCTTCTCCGGAGCGAGTCTGGCGAGATAGCCGATCGTCAATCCGGATTCTCGTTCGACTCGGTCGCCCAGCGATTCATAGTCCGCCGTGTCCAAACCCAACGGTGCGACGTCGATATTGCCGATGTCGATTCCCAGATAGTTTGCGATGTACCCCCGGTAGGCTTCACTGTGTGTGACGAAACGGTCGACTCCCTGAGCGATACGGCGAATTTCAGTCAGGCATGCTTCCCGGTCCGAAGCAGACAACATTTCGAGGAAGACGTCATCGCCCTGCAGCATCACGACGACCGGGCAGTTCAACTTCCGCTTCATCTCATCGACAAAGGCGGCTATCAGAATATTCGAGATCACGACAACATCGGGCTTTGCCTCGCGTGACAGCCAATCGACCAATCGCCGGACTTCTTTCCGCTGTCGGCCATGAACTCCTTGCAACATGGAGCGGGCCATTTGGCCGAGGAATTTGGGGCTGGTCTGAACCGAACTGCTGGTGACGCGGCGAATCAGTTTGGGGTTGTCGAGGAATCGGTCCGCGAATGCCGGCAACCATCGGAACAGCGGCACCTGTTGCTGTAGCCAGACGTTGATTCCGCCAAAAAAAACCTGATCGATACTCGTGTCGGTTTCGTCAGTTCGGATCGGCGTGTAGCAGGGAACAAGCTGCGTGTCCCAGCCGAACTGTGGCAGCGCCTTGGCCATTGCGTTGTCGTTCAGACAGCTTCCGCAGTACATGCCTCCCGCACCGGCTGTGAGATAAACGATCCTGGGCATTCGCGCTCCGAATACTGCTGACACCGACACTTCCGATTCTCTAAAGGAGTTAACCGATATCGGCCCGGTTTGCAAACCGGTGTGGTGACCCGCTTGACGAAAACGACTGGAAAGAGGCCCTTTCTGGTTCCACATTTCGATACCCTTGATCGAAAAACGTGGTCAACTTCCGATGAATTTCATGGAAAGTTCCGGCTGCAAACAGTTGCCGGGCGCTGCGACTGGTGCGACAATGTCCGCGTCAGTTTCTTTTTTTGACATGATCGGGAAACGGGCCGAAAAACCCCAAAGGACACCATCGTGAGAATTGTAGTGGATCTGTTTGTCGGTACGCTCATTGCGGTTGCCGTGGTTACCGGACTGGTTTGGATGGTTGGGGCACCGGGAATCAGTTATGCCCAGGACGATCCGGCGACTTTGCTTGAGCAGATGTCGTCGGATGATTCGGACGTTCGGCTATTGGCAGTGATCGACGCGGGCCAGCTGAAGAGTGCTCCCGACGAGGTAATCGACAGGCTGCTGGAACTGACGCTCGATGAAAGCGAATTTGTTCGCCTCGGTTCGATCAGGTCGCTGACCAAAATTGGCGAGCCGGTGAACGTGCGGCTTGAAAAATGGATGGATGACGACGACTCGCTTCGTTTTACGATGGCGATGGAAGGTGTTCGGTCGATGGGACCGCTCGGCGTCAAATGGGTTCCAAAAATTTCGGAGCGGCTGAAGTCGGATGATTTCCGGACCAAAATGGCTTCGCTATTTACTTTGGAAGCAATTGGCCCGGCTGCCGAGCCCGCTTTGGACAGAATGATCGAACTCCTCAAGGATCCCGAATTTCAGATTCAGCAAGTTGCCTGTCGGGCCATTGCTGCGATGGGACCGGTCGCCAAACGAGCAGCTCCGCATCTGGCAAAATTGGTTGACGAAGACCACACGGTCTCGGCTCGAACGCAGGCGATCATTGCGCTGGGCGCGATTGGCCCCGTTGAAGGGATCGACACGGTGGGAATCATTCGCCCGTGGCTAAAGGCGTTTACGGTTACCGACAAGGAGCGTTCGTTGCATGCCCTTGCAAAACTGGGGCCTCTGGCGATTGACGCCAAAGACGATGTCGAAAAACTGATGCTTGACGCATCCAAGAGCGTGATGCCGAATGCCGCTTACACATACTGGCGAATCACTGGCGAAAAAACCAAAACAATGGAAGTTCTGACGTCTTCCCTGGCGGACTACTCATTCCGGAATACTTCGCTGATCAAACTGGGTGAAATGGGCCCCGAGGCGGCTGCGGCGACCAGGCAAATCGCCGAGTACCTTTCGAATGACGAACCGGGTATTCGCGAATCTGCACTTTATGCTTTGCAAAGAATTGGACCGGCGGCCGGTGAGGCAATCCCCCATGTTCGGTTGGTGATCGAGTCGGATGATGACCTGTTGTTGCGTCAGCTGGCCCAGGATGTTTTGCAAGCCATTTCTGCGGAGGAAACTGCGGATAAGTAGCTTTGGGCCGGTTTTTGGGCGAATGATACGTTGCAAACAAAGGGTGGCCGGGTTACAACAGCAGTCCGTTTCGGCACGTT
>JAYVKA010000202.1:0-3041 GCA_043768885.1 Planctomycetota bacterium | reverse complement strand
GGCCCTGTCCGTTGGTTTCCGGACGGAGGTTCACCGGCGCCCATGGCGATGCGAGCCATGGGGTCGGCTTACTATCCATTTACCAAAGTGACCACAAATCCAGCCATCATTCAGGCTGCTTTACTCAAGATCAAGAGCTGGGGAGAAGACTCCTCGCCATTGGACCATGATTCCGGTAACGAAGGCTGCCCGCACGGCGAATGCATGGCGATGGCTGCCGAACATTCCGAGACCAGCGGCATGCTCGTTTCGGTTTTGTTTGGAACGACCATCACTCGGACCGAACCGGTTGCAGCTCGTGTGACAACGCCAGCAGTTACCTCGATCGGACCAGTTCAATCGAAGCTGGCTGGTTCGACTATCGGAACGATTGCTGTTCGCAACAACTCCCGTTTCGATCAACCGGCCGCAAGTTCAGGCAACGTCAAGGCAGCAGACATTGCAGCCATCGATTGGTCTTTTGCCAAGTCGTTCAAGATCTAATTGATAGTTTACCGTTTGAAAATAGAAGGGCTGGCAGTTCTCGCCAGCCTTTTTTTCTTGCACATGTGTTTGCTGTTCCGTTTTATCCGCCCGACCAGGATTCCGGCGCGTCGAGGTAGGGATCCATGCCAAGTTCCAACTGCATTTCGTTCCGCTGCTGCTCCTGATACATCAGCATTTTTCTGGACTGAAAGTGTTTCTCTTCGATCCGCCGTTGGGCCTGGCGAAAGTACCTCGCAAACTGTTCGGACAGTGGAATTCGCCCTGATTTTCGCCCCTGGATCCGGTCGACTTTCGATTCGTCAAATCCGTTTCGCAGAATGTCGTCTTCGAGTGACATAAAACATTGCCACGAGCCGGGATCGCCTTGCCGACCGCAACGCCCGACCAACTGCCGGTCGATTCGGGCGGAATCATGAAGTTCGCTGCAAATAACATGCAGGCCACCTATCTTTGTCGCGTCGTCATCCAGGTGAATATCAGTCCCCCTCCCAGCCATGTTCGTAGCGACAGTTACGGCTCCGACTGTGCCTGCTTTTGATATCAGGTCTGCTTCCCGTTCCAGATTTCTGGCGTTCAAAACGTGGTGATGGATTTCAAGTTTCGTTAGCAGGCCAGACAGCAATTCGCTTTTGTCGATCGAGCGTGTACCGACCAACACGGGTTGGCCGGTCGCTTTCAATCGTGCCACCTCATCCGCAATCGCCTTCCATTTCTCCTGTTCAGTCCCAAAGACCATATCGCGGAGCTGTTTTCGTTGGGGTGGCCGGTTGGTCGGAATCTCGCGGACCTTCACACGATAAATCTGTTCCAGTTCACGGGTTGAGCCCGCAACGGTTCCCGTCATTCCAGCCATTCGTTCGAATCGCAGAAACAGGTCCTGTAAAGTGATTCTGGCCGACTCGTCCGTCTCCGCCGACATCTCGACTTGTTCGCGGACTTCGATCGCCTGATGAATTCCGTTTCGCCAGCGGCGGCCCTCCGCAGGTCGGCCTGTGAATTCATCGACGATCACAATTTCGCCATCCCGGACGATATAGTGCCGGTCAGGTTGATAAAATTCGTTCACGGCCATCGACAATTCGACTTGTTCGTACAGCGTGTACAGTGGCGTTCTTGCCAGTTCTTTCGGCGTTTGGGAATTGCGAATGGTTTGTCGGCCCGCTTGCGTCAGTGTTGCCTGCCGTTTGGCATGATCGACCGTTACTTCATCCGGGTTTTTCAATTGCAGAGCCGTTTCGCCCGCCCATGCAAACAGGGCTTGTCGCGCGGCGGTAGGCCGGTCGTTGTTTCCGCTGACAATCAAGGGCGTTCGCGCTTCGTCGATCAAAATACTGTCGGCCTCATCGACCAGGACAAAGTTTAACTCTCGCAAAACGGGCTGAGACCAAGTGTCAGTTTCTTCGGTATCATTTTCCGCCAACGACCCGCCGCCCCGTCCCAGACTCAATTGCCGAAGCAACAATCTGTCGCGCAGAAAGTCGAAGCCGATTTCTTTCGCCGTTGTGTAGGTAATGTCACAACCCCACGACTGAATTCGTCCTTTGCGATCGGTATCCGCTACGACAACCCCCGTGCTCAGCCCCAACATCGCAAAAACCGGGGACATTTGCTCCGCATCACGGGCTGCCAGGTAGTCGTTCGCCGTGGCGAGGTGAGCCCCTTTGCCTTCGAGTCCGGCCAGATAGAGCGGCAATGTGGCGGTGAGCGTTTTCCCTTCACCGGTTTGCATTACGGCGATACCGCGATAATGCATGGCCAGACCGCCAATCACCTGAACCGGATAATGAACCAGCCCCGTCGTTCGGCGCGAGGCCTCAACCACCAGCGAAAACGCTTCGACAATCAGCTCGTCCGGATTTGTACCGCTGTGAATTTGGTAGCGAAGGCCCAGGCTTTTCTTGCGGAGTTCGTCGTCGCCGGTCGATTGCAAAGACTTTGCCGCGGCCAGAACTTCTTCCACGATCGCAGCCTGATTGAAAAGCGGATCCCGACGAAAGGGTTTCAGGATTGCCGGTATGTGCAGCACGAATCAAATCACCGCTTGAAAACAGAAAATGGACTGGCTGAAATGATTCGCCTCGCCCCCAGCCCGCAATCGACGGCCTAACGATTGATCGTTCCCTGGTTGGGAATTGTGTTCGAGTCTCGCCATCCGGCCTGGAAATTCGCGTCGCGCGACAAGTCCCGCGTCGATGCTTCGGCCAAAACCCATTGCGGTTTTTGTTGCTGTGCCGGACTGTTTGGGCTCCATGTCCATTGATTCACTGGAACCGCATTGTTGAAGCCCGAGTTTTGGACAGCGTTCGGCATCGAGTAGCCAGGATTCGACATTACGGGCATCGAAGCTGAAGCCAACTGGTTGGACTGATTTGAATTTGGTATTTGAGTCCAGGGCTGTTGATTTCGAGCCTGTGACGCGTCGGCCAATTGCACCCGGCTTGGATCCTGTCGCTCATCAATTCTGGTCGATGCGAAATCAGGCGAGATGATTCGCGATCCCGAACCAGGCATCGTTGATGACGAGACCTGCTGCATGTTCGGAGCCATGCCATTGC
>JAYVKA010000201.1:0-9524 GCA_043768885.1 Planctomycetota bacterium | reverse complement strand
CGATTGTCAAACCCTGACGGCTACGGCGTTTATCCAGTCGGCATCGGTTCTGCTGGTATTCGATGAGCCGGTTCGACGAAACCATTGAAGGCCAAACGTCCGGACTGGGCCCAGAGTTTCCGGTCCGCCGTACTCTGCCAGACGCATGATTCAGGGAGGAGTTTCCAAGTGCCTAAGTCTTTCATTCTGCTTGCCGTCCTATGCGGAATTGCGATCGCGACTGTTCCGGGCCAGGAGTTGCGTGCCCAAGACAAAAACCAGGCCGGCAAACAGGACGATTCGCAACAACGCGGCCGATTATTTCGTCGATTTCGTGACGACCTTCGAAGCTTGACCGGCGCGGACAAAGGCGAGAAGGAAAAGTCGCCACAGCGCGATGCGAACGGATCGCAGACACCGAGGCTGGCCCAACGTCCCACAAATTCTGCCGTCCAGCCGAATCAGGGGCGTTTCGATGGAATCCGCGTTCCAGAACCGACAAACCCTGGCGATCGCGCACCGGGATTTCGATTGTCCGACCAACCCCCCGGCAACAATACAGCGCCGGCTCCGGAACTCGCGCCAATTCCGAACAAACCACCCCGCAAGGGATTTGGTTTAACGCTGGAGGAAAAGGGTGAACAACTGGTTGTCGATTCTGTCGCCCGAAATGGAAATGCAGCCGAAGCTGATTTTAAACGTGGCGATGTGATTCTGGAAATTGGCGGTGTGCCAGTCAAGTCGATCGCCGAGTTTGATGACATCACTGGAATCCTTGGCGAAGGAGACCAGGTCGAAGTTTCGGTCTCGCGCAATGGCAAAGAAGAGAAGCGGCTACTGCAGAACGGATCAATTCCGGACGCAGAAGCAATGCCGGCTCCGATGACTCATGCTCCAGCCACGCAAGCGGTACCGAGAGGCCCGTCACTGGTTCCATCTTTGGCAAACGACTTCGTCCCCAGCATGGCACCAGACCAAGATCCCCCTTTCACACAGCAACTGCCTGGTTCCGCAGAACAGAATGAAATTGGCAGTTCCGTATTGGCCAATCCAGGCAGTGTTCAACAATCCGGTCAGAAAAATGCCGCCTTGCTTCAGATGCAGGAAACGATCCGCCGACAACAGCTGATGATTGAGCAGTTGCAGCGCGAACTGCAAGCCCGTCAGGGATCCAATCGCCGCAAGAACTAGCGGCCGCAAAACAATTTCGTATCGCTTCGTGCGAACCCTGACTGGAAACGGTCAGGCGTATTGCACCGAGGAGCACGGCGAGTGCTTTATGCCCGCCGTGCTCTTTTTATTGATACAACGCACACGACCGGCAGTTCCGTGTGGGTTCAACACTGGTTTTGGACGTGCGGGAAAACCAATCACGCGGCTATAATGGGGAATTGAATGAACAGGAATTCCCATCCGTCGCCCATGAAATCGAAACAGACCGAATCGGACACCCAACTATCCACGTGGTTCCAGAACGCGTTGATGTGGGAGGCGCAGTGTCTGGTCCAAACGGCCAAATCAACGGGGCCCGAGGCGGTTGTCGCAACCCGGTTAATTCTTGCATGCACGGGCCGGGTGATCTTTTCCGGAATGGGAAAAATGGGATTCGTTGCGCGCAAAGCCGCGGCTACTTTTTGCAGTACGGGGACGCCAGCCTTGTTCTTGCATCCGGTCGAAGCCTTTCACGGGGACCTCGGTATCGTCTGCCCCGGAGATCTGCTGATTGCTTTGTCCGGTGGCGGTGAGACGCGCGAAGTCATCGACCTGGTTCCGTTCATGCGACAGAGAGACATTGACGTGATCGCCGTTACTTGCCGGCCCGACAGTTCACTGGCCGCCGTTGCCCAGGTCGTGCTGAAGATAGATATTGAACGGGAGGCTGACCCGATCGCTACCGCACCGACGGCCAGCACAACGGTCGCCCTGGCGATTTGCGATGCCCTTGCGATCGCCATCATGCACCAGCGGGGTTTTACGAAAGAACAATTCGCCGAGTTGCACCCCAGCGGCTTCATTGGCCGAAAACTGTTGACGAAAGTCGCGGACCTGATGCATACCGGAAAGCGGATTCCAACGGTTTCGTTGACGGCTACGATGCGGGATGCGATTCTGGTGATCGGCGAGAAACGATTGGGATGTGCGTTTGTTGTTGCCGACAATGGAAAGCTGGCCGGAGTGTTGACCGACGGAGACATTCGCCGAACGCTGGCCCAGCATGAAAACCCGCTGGCCGAATCAGTTCAAAAATTCATGACCAAACAACCGGCCATGGTCGGTCCCGATGCGTTGGCAGCCGAAGCGACGCGAATTATGGAAGGCCGATCGATTACTGTATTGCCAGTGCTTGATGCGGCGGGAGTTCCAGTCGGCGTGCTCCATTTGCACGATTTGGTTCAGGCCGGAATGGTTTGACGCCAACTCAAGTACTGCCTGGCCACCTTCACTGAAACAACGAAATTGCTTGCCGAAACTGAATGGGCCTGAAACTGGAACAACACGAAACCGAAACGCAAGTTGATGGCGTGAATGAATCCGCCGACCAACATGCGAATCTCATTACGGTCTACGATGCCCGTCCGGATTTGTCGAAGCCGATGGTCGTCTTTGGCAAAATCGTTCGGGGTTTTGTCGATGGCCGGGAGTTGGCGTGGAGATTGTTCTTGCGTAACCTGCGGGGAATGTATCGCCAGACATTGCTGGGATTGTTCTGGCTCTTTCTTCCGCCGATTGCGAATACGGCGATTTGGGTTTTTCTCCGAAGCCAGAACGTCTTAAAGTTTGAACTGGAAGGAGGATTGAGCCCAACGCTTTATATTCTTTCCGGTATGGTTCTGTGGCAGAGCTTTATCGAAGCGTTTCAAATGCCGCTCAATTCGTTGTCCCAAAACCGGGGAATGATTAGCAAGCTGAATTTTCCCCGCGAAGCGTTGATTCTCGACGGAATTGCGGATTTGCTGTTCAATCTTTGTGTGCGATTGGTGGTGCTGATCCCCGCGTTCTTTTTGTTTGGCACGTCGATCAACCCTTTGGGCTGGTTAGGCGGATTGGCGCTGGCACTGTTGATGATTCTGTTTGGGATTGGAGCCGGTTTGATTTTGGCACCGATCGGCAGTCTGTACCAGGACGTCGGCCGATTCATCAGTATGTCCACGCCGTTCTGGATGATCGTCACGCCGATCATTTACGTAGTGCCGGCGACCTATCCCGGCAACTTGTTGAACTGGTTAAATCCAGCCAGTCCATTGTTGGTGGCCGCGCGGGATTTGCTGGTCATCGGTGAGACTTTGCATGGCACACCTGCGCTGGTTTACGGTTTGATAGCGATACCGCTCTTGTTTCTCGGGTTGGTCGTGTGGCGAGTTTCCATTCCGTCCCTTGTCGAACGCATGCCTGCCTGAGGAAAGACCGGGGATATGAACAGCGATACAATTTTGCAAGTCGAAGGCGTCTGGAAAAAGTACTGCCGCCAATTGAAGCGTGCGATGTGGTACGGCATGTGCGACATCACCGGCCAACTGCGATTGGGCGGAAGGGAACCGGCGGCGACTCCGCAACTGCGAAAAGGCGAATTTTTTGCCGTCCGAAATGCGAGCTTCGAAGTCCGCAAGGGAGAATGTGTTGGCATGATCGGCCCGAACGGCGCCGGCAAAAGCACGATGCTGAAGATGATCAACGGATTGATTCGGCCGGACGCTGGGCGGATTACGATTCGTGGAAAGATCGGTGCACTGATCGAGTTGGGGACGGGTTTTAATCCGGTCCTTTCCGGCCGCGAGAACATCTACGTCAATGCCGCGGTTCTGGGGATGGGAAAGCGGGAAGTCGACCGGGTTTTTGATGAAATTGTTGATTTTGCGGATCTGCACAGCGTGATCGGCGACCCCATCAAGACCTACAGTTCGGGGATGAAAGTTCGATTGGGATTTTCCGTAGCAGCACACTTGCGGCCGAGCCTGCTGATTATGGATGAGGTTCTGGCGGTCGGTGACATTGCGTTTCGGATGAAGTGCTTCAACCATTTCAATACGCTGACAAAAAACGGAACCTCGATTATTTTGGTGACGCACGCCGTGGGGATGTTACCGAGGGTCGCAACCCGCAGCGTAGTTTTTGATACAGGCAGAATCTGCTTTGACGGCGATGTCCAGCAGGGGATGACCGTCTACGAAGAAAACCTATCGGTCCGGGCGACGCAAAACCGTCCAGTGACGCAATCGGCCAGTGTCGAAGGCTCGGATGTGAAAGCCCGGATTTCGCTGGTCGAAGTGCGTGATGCCACCGACAACGTGAGCGATTCGTTTCAGACCGGCGACCGGATGCGTTTGGTGGTCGATGTTCAATGCGTTCAACCGCTGGACTCGGCTAGGTTGATCGTTGCGATTTGTTCGCCGCGGCATGACGAGCTGGGTTCGACTTCTTCGGTGGCCAATGATATCCGGCCCAACCTTGGTGTCGGAACCCATCGCTTTGTCCTGGAGATCGACAGGCTGCCGGTTTTGATGGGGAGTTATTACTTCAACATCTCTCTCTACGGAGCGGAACTGACCGATTATCAGGAACGGCGGTTGGGGGTCGGCGTCTTCAAAATCACTGGGCCCCCAGTCGATGTGAACGGGAATGGGTTGTATGGCACGCTGGCATTTGATCATTCCTGGAATTTTTCCGAAAACATTCCGGCCCCGCTGGCAAACGGCAACACCGATTCCTGAGCCCTCTACCGAATCCGGTGGATGGCGGGGTTGCTGTGATCGGATGATCATCTTGGTCATCGGATTTTTCGGTTTTGTGAGAAACTTTTCGACAGAATCGAATCTTCCGAAACCTGGCGATGACCCGCGTGGGTACAACTGTAAAGTCGTCCCGGCGGATTGAGTCGCGGGAACGATTGGTATCAAAAAACCGAGCTGGATGGAGAAAATCCGTGATTACCCGACGCTTCAAAATTCCGTGTTTGATATTTGTAATCTTTACTTTCCAGCATGGACAAGGAGTCAGTCAGGCTCAGGAAAAATCGCACTCGGCAACAGCGACCCCGATCTCTGCATTCTTTGCTGATGACACCATCGCATACGTCGAAGTCCCTGATCCGGCTGCATTGGTTTCGACCATTGTAGATCACACGGTCGTTGCAGCTGTGTTGGAAACGGAGGCGGTCAAAAAAGGTTTGTTTAGTCCCCAGTACCTTCAGTTCCGGACAGGATTGGGTTTTCTGGAAGGCCAGGTTGGAATGGGTTGGCAGGAACTGGTCAGCCATCTGGCAAAGAATGGCCTGGCCGCATCGCTGGCATCCGATGGCCGTTCATATGTAGTGATTGCAAGATCAGATGACGAAGCGATTTTGCGAAAGACGGTTGGAACAATTCTTGATTTTGTGAAACAACAAGCGGGCAATCGCAAATCGCCGTTTGAGATCGAAGAGAACGCTTCCGGGAAACTCGCGATTTTTGACAATCTGGTTATCGCCCGCAGTGGCGCCGACCTGGTGCTCGCGAGCAACAAGAAACAGGCGGTCGATGCACTCGATCGATTGACAGGCAAAATGGCTGCGACCAGCAGTCTGTCTTCGTCGAAACTGTTCAGTCAGGCAAGCAGCAATTCACCGCCCAACCAAAGAATCTCTGCCTTTGTGAATCTTGAGTATTTGCGGAACCGCGGCCAGGCCAGTCAATTGTTCGCGGGCATGTCCGAAAATCCGGCAGCCGAACTGATTTTTGGTGGAGTCCTGGAGGCGTTGAAGGATTCGGGCTGGGCTACCGGTTCGATATCGCTGGACGAAGGGAACATCTCATTGGCCCTGGCGACCGAACACGATCCGAAATCTGTTGATCCGTCGCGAGAGTATTTCTTCGGCCCGGAAGGCAATGCGTCGGCGTCCGACCTGATCGATGCTGATGGAATGTTGGCTAATCTGTCGGCCTGGCGTGACCTTGGCGGATGGTGGTTGTCCAAAGAAGAACTGTTTGATGATGGAATGGTCGCCCAGCTGGTTCAAGCTGATTCGCAGCTGACGACTTTCTTTTCCGGCCTGGATTTCGGGGGCGAAGTTTTGGGAGCCATCGAGCCTGGCGTTCAGATTATTGCCGACCGCCAAGAGTACGATGCGAAACGAAACCCAAGCGTCAAGATCCCGGCGTTTGCCATCACCGGGAAACTGCGTGAGCCGGAAGCAATGGGGCGACGATTCAAGAGTGCCTTCCAAAACCTGATGGGGCTGGTGAATTACGGGCTGGGCCAGCAAGGCCAACCGCAATTCGATCTCGACACTGCAAATACAAAAACGGGCTGCATTTGTTCCGCCCGCCCGTTCAACGAAGAGTCAGCTCCGACCGATCTGTTGGTGTTCAATTTTTCTCCGACATTGGTGATTGATGGTGATTTGTTGGTGATTTCCAGCACGACGGAACTTGGCGAGAAAGTTGCCAAACTGCGGGTGCCGGACGGCGCGATGCCCAGCGTAAATTCCAGCGGCAAGGTTGACTTGGCCAGTCCAAACACTTTGCTGCATATCGATCTGGCGGCGGCTGTCGAGGCACTGGACGAAAATCGCGAAGGCTTGATCGCGCAGAACATGCTGGAGAATGGTCGTTCGCGTGAGGACGCTGCAGCAGAGATCGGCAGTGCAATTGAACTTGCAAAACTGCTCAAGACGCTTGATGCTACTCTTGGAGTTGCAAGCGACCGTCTGCAATTTGACTTGAATGTCAGTTTTGCAAAGTAGCGTCGTACGAATGAACGTGACAACGAATATCAGAGGCAATTCGATGAAATCACGCTGGGACCGATTCAAACCAGAGACCGCGTGGGAACCGTGGGTGCCCGACGCCGACCAGCCCTGGGATTTCGCCCGTGCCGCCCACTTGTATCGACGAGCCGGATTTGGGGCCGCCTGGTCCGTTCTATCCGCCGCAGTCAACGAAAACCCTGGATCGATCATTGACGCGATGTTCGAAGTTCGTGAACCGGACCAATCGGATGCTGACCAGGACCGAACGGCTGATGTCCTGGCGGTGTCCAGCAATGCCCGGCAGCTGGCTGCATGGTGGATGCTGAGAATGGCGAAAACCGATTCGCCTGCCCTGGAAAAGGCGACCCTGTTTTGGCATGGTCACTTTGCGACCAGTGCTGCAAAAGTCGAGGAAGCCCGTTTGATGCTGGCGCAGAGCCGGTTGTTGCGGCAGCATGCACTCGGAAAATTCGAACCGATGGTGCAGGGGATAGCCTGTGATCCGGCGATGCTAATATACCTGGATTCTCGCGAGAGCAAACGTGCCAAGCCGAATGAGAATTTCGCCCGTGAGTTGATGGAGTTGTTTTGTTTGGGTACCGGGAACTATACCGAACAGGACATTCGCGAAATGTCCCGCTGCTTTACCGGTTTTGAAATTCGATACGGCAATTACAAATTCAACAGTTTTCAACACGACAAGGGGACGAAGTCATTCCTTGGCAAGAGCGGAAACTATTCCGGCGAAGATGCAGTTCGGATCGTGGTCGAGCATCCGGCGTGCGCGAAATTCCTTGTTGGGAAAATGTTGCGATATTACGTGGCCGATGATTTCCCGCTCGACTCCCCGCTGGTCGATTCGCTGGCGGATGAATATCGGACGAGCGGGTTGGATACGGGTGTGATTCTCCGAAAGCTGGTTTCCAGCCAGGTCTTTTTCTCGGACGAAGCGATCGCCAGCCGCATCAGCAGCCCCGTCGAAATGATCGTCGGATTGCTGCGGGCGTTTCGAATCGAAGCCAACATGCAGACCCTTTCCGATTCCGTTGGAGAACTGGGACAACTGCCGTACTTTCCGCCGTCGGTCAAAGGCTGGAATGGTGGAACGGCGTGGATCAATGCCCAGACCCTGATGGGGCGGGCGAACCTGGTGAACCGGTTGATGGATGAAAACAAGAGCCAGTTTCGCCCCGATTTTCCGGCCTTTGCCAGTGGCGATCCGGCAGACCAAGTCGATCAGTGTTGCCAGTTGTTGCTTGCCAAGAAATTGCCGGAGGCAGTTCGGGAACGAATGCTTGCAACCGCGAAATCGGCGACTCGCGATTCACGCGATCGTGTCGCCGGAATCGTGTCGGTGTTGGCCGCGATGCCGGAGTTTCACCTTTGTTAACAAACCAGGGTTTTTGTTTTGTTTAATCGCCTGTCCCCAAAGGGGTCAGACCCTTTGAAAACCAGAGAGGGTCAGACCCCTTTTGGGGCAGGCTTCATATCGGGAGCGGAAAAATGATTTCACGTCGAAATTTTGTGCGGGCCACAGTCGGTTCAGCTGCAGCGATCAGCCTTTCGGGTCCGTTACCTGGAGTTTTTGCCCGAACGGCCAGCCGCCTTCGGGGAAAAAGCGGCGAAAAGATTTTCGTTGTCGTTCAATTGACCGGCGGCAATGACGGAATCAACACGCTCGTTCCCTTTGGTGACGACGAGTATTATAAAAACCGGTTTACGGTTGCGGTGCCCAAGAACCAGGCGTTGAAAGTGGACGATTACACAGGGATGAATCCGGCCATGCGGCCACTTGTCGAACTGCTGGATGCCGGACGACTGGGTTTTGTTCAAGGCGTCGGATATCCGAACCCAAACCGCTCGCATTTCGAATCCATGGACCTTTGGCATACGGCTCACCAGATGACCGAGTCTCGTCCATTGGGTTGGCTCGGTCGAGTGGGTGACCGAATGGCCAACGACGTCAACCTTCCTGCAATTCACCTGGGCGGAGAGAATCAGCCATTGGCCCTCGCTGCTGACAAGGTTCCGGCGACTTCGATCCGGTCGATTGACACTTTCCAGTTGAAGATCGCAAGAAACAAAGAGGCCCGCAAGCTGCTTGATGAAAGCAATGCGGCAAGCCGTGGGATCGACAACCCGTTGCTTCATCATTTGGAAGCGACCGTTCGGGCTTCGACTACCACCAGCCAACGACTACAGGAAATCGCGACCGCCGCCGATCGTGGCGTGAAATATCCGGAAACGGGTCTGGCTGGCAAGCTAAAGCAGGTGGCCGATCTGATTGCCGCCGATATTCCTGTTCGCATTTATTATGTGACGCTGGATGGGTTCGATACGCATGCCAATCAGACGGCGGCACACGCGTCGCTGCTGGCGGAGATGTCGGGAGCGGTAACGGCTTTTGTGAACGACTTGCAAAAGCAGGACAACGCAGACCGTGTTCTGGTCATGACGTTTTCCGAATTCGGCCGGCGACTTCGCGAAAACGCCAGCCGCGGAACCGATCACGGTGCGGCCAGCATCGTGCAACTCGCCGGACCAAAACTTGCGGCCAGTCTGTTTGGCAAATACCCAAGTCTGACCGATCTCGATCAAGGAGACCTGAAACACTCGATCGACTACCGCAGCCTGTACGCAACAATTCTGGATGAATGGCTCGGTGTGCCGTCACCAGAAATTCTTGGCGGAAAGTTCAAGCCGCTAAAACTCATGGCCTAAAGCCAGGAAAAAGAGCTTTCTCTTTTCCCTTGACGCGATTTTTCTCCAACCATCTTCGATGATCAAACGTGCCTGCCGCGACAAGAGCGGGTTGCGGCCA
>JAYVKA010000200.1:0-6120 GCA_043768885.1 Planctomycetota bacterium | reverse complement strand
GCAGTTTCAAGTCGAGCTTGCCCGACACAGCCAGCATCGAATCCCGAATCGCCTCTCCTTCAAGCCGCCTTTTATTCATCCGCCACAATAGCCGGTTGTCGGGATCAACAGCAAAGTTCGCTTCATCGAAATCCGACGAAAGCTGCCAGGTTCGCGACAATGCGATTTCGCGAATGAGTGCTTTGACCGACCAATTATTTTCGACCAGTCGAGACGCAATGAAGTCGAGCAATTCAGGATGCGAAGGTGCTTCGCCGGTCCGGCCAAAATCATCGACCGTCCGCACGAGTCCCTGCCCGAACATCCAGTGCCAAACGCGATTGGCCATCACTCGCGCGGTCAGCGGATTTTCCCGGTCGGCAATCCAGTCAGCCAGTTCGAGACGACCGCTTCCCTGCAGTCGAGGCGAAAATGAATTCTTTCGGGAAGTTGAAACGACCTGTAGAACACCGCGAGGAACGATCTGGGCAGGTTTGTCAATTTCACCCCGCACCAACAGCCGGGTTTCCAGCGGAAGGTCCCGATCCTGTATCCCCATTGCAAAGACTCTCGGCTGGCCATTTTCGCCATACGAAAGCAGCGCGGCTTCGGTTTCGTCCCGGTCCGAGCGATATTTCCGCAAAAGGCCACGAAAAACGTTTTCACCAGAGCGAATTTTCTTCATCGCGTCGTCCAGGGCCTGCCGTGCGTCGTCCCGGGCCTGGACAAGTGCTGCGAATTCTTTTTGCGAAAGTGAAGGGCTTCCCGCCTCCGGCCCCAAGCCGGTCAGATCGAGCAACGTCGTTGCCTGGCGCGCCTGGGCCTTGATCAATCCATAGTGCGTGGAGGTCGCGCGAAAGATCCCTGCCATTGCATAGTAGTCGATTTGGGGGATCGGGTCGGACTTGTGATCGTGACACCGGGCGCATGCCACACTTGTTCCCAGAAATGCTCGCGTGGTCGTGTCAATCTGCTCGTCGATAAGGTCCGCGAAAAATTTTTGCTGGTCAACTTCGCCAACATTCTTGACGCCAACAGCAAGAAAGCCGGTGGCGATTACATTCCTGGCCCATTCCTGATCATCTGCGATTGGCAGCAGGTCCCCGGCAATCTGCTCGCGAACAAACTGGTCGAACGGAACGTCGGCGTTAAATGAATCGATAACATAGTCGCGATACCGCCAGGCGTGTTGATAGATATTGTTCTGGTCGCCGCCGGTCGATTCGGCAAAGCGGGCCACATCCATCCAGTGTCGGCCCCATCGTTCGCCATATTGGGGACTGGCCAGCAATTGATCAACAAGTTCGGCGATGGCATTCTGGTTCAGTTTTCCTGTTTCTGTTCCGGTGATTTTTTGCATCCACGCCTCAGCATCCTTGGGGTCCGAAGGCAATCCGGTAATCACAAAATACAACCGTCGAACCAGTGTCTGGGCATCGGCATCGCGAACCGGCTGCAATTGTTTCTGTTCGAGTTCCGATTGGACAAACCGGTCGATGTCGCTACGGGGCCAACTGGTTTTTTGAACGGCTGGAGGCGAAGGCATGACCGGTTTTTGATACGCCCAAAAATTGCGCCCCGATTCCAAATCAATTTCTACAGGAACATCAGGTACGATTTTGACAACGCGTGGATCAGGGGCTCCCATCGAAATCCACTTGCGAAAATCGGCGATCACGTCGTCAGGCAGTTTCCCTTTGGGGGGCATCTGATAGTCCCCGTCGTAAGTGATCGATTGATAAAGCAGGCTCTTTTCGGCTGAGCCGGCAACAATTGCCGGGCCGGTGTCCCCTCCGGATCGAAGCGAGTCGCGCGAATCGACTTTCAATCCCCCCTTCGCCTTGCCGGATTCCAACGAATGGCATTCGTAACAGTGGGTAGCAAGAACCGGGCGGATTTTGTTCTCAAAAAAATCTTCATCGCTGCGAGATAGCCCCTGGCCTTCGGCAAACGAGGTGAACGCCGCACAAAATGCCAGCCAGAAAAATGGCCGGAATTGAAAAGTCGGAGTGATCATCTTCGCTTCTTCATTGGTGGTCGTTTGGGTCTGATGGCAATGTCGGTTTGGCCACTTGCGTCACTGATTGACTGGTTGATGTCCGAAACGCCGGTGATGACGTTGAGTTGCGTGATCCGCTCACCGTCCGTAACGATCCGCGTCGACAGGGGTTGTTGCATTTCCAGAAAAACCGGGTTCTGCAATCCGCCCGCCAATTCCGCACCGACACGAAACTCCGCCGTGCGACGTTCGCGCATTGCGGAAGTTACTTTCGCTTCCTAAGGAATCGTTACGACCATCGGCTGGCTGGAATTGGCTTGCCCGCGCCGGCCTCTCCGGCCCATTCCGCTGGCGGATTCGCTGGTCGAACTCTTGACCAAAGTCACGTGGTTTCCATTGACGCCGTGGATGGTCACGAAAATTTCTTCATCGCCGGCCTGGGTCGGGATTATTGCGAGAAGTAAAAACGACGCGAATAAATTGAGCATGTAATCGCCGAAAACCGGATTGCTGGTAGTTGTTGGAAGTAGTCTTATGACGGTCCGGCAATTGCCCGGTAAAACCCGGAAAATTCCCGAATGGGCCAGATTCTCCGTCCGAATCTGCCAGGATCATAAGATAGAGGTGTGTAACGAACCGTTTCCACGGAACCAATGATCTCATTCTACAGGCGCTCCTTTGGACTCAGAAAAGCCAAACTCCGGGGAACATGATAAAGACCGGTCTGGGGCGTTTGTCACGCTGCTCACCGAGCATCGACACCGGTTGTTTGCGTTTATCGCCAAACAGTTGGTGAACCCAGCCGATGTCGAAGACGTTTTTCAGAAAACGAGTGTGGTGCTTTGGACAAAGATGGAATTGTTTAATCCGAATGGGAGCTTTTTTCATTGGGCGTGCGGAGTGGCGTTCAATGAAGTTCGAAACTTTTTGACCGTTCAACGTCGTTCGAAACTCCATTTTGACGTTGAGCTGGTGCAGCTGCTGGCGGAAGAGGCCGAGGCCGAAGATGAAATTGCGGCGGCGAGGCTTGCGGCACTTCGCGTCTGCATGGAAAAACTATCGATTCGGCAACAGGAGATTCTGCAACGCTGCTACATGGGGACAACGACGATCTCGGAAGTCGCCAGTGGAATGGGGCGTGAGCGGAGCGCACTTTACAAGCAACTGGCCAGACTCCGTGAAAAACTGATCGAGTGCATAAGGCTGCGTCTTGTTGCGGGGGAGGCAGGTGCATGACCCACGATAACTTGCTGAAACAGATTGATTCACTAATCAGCGGTGACATCTCGAACGAAGAGCACGACTCACTTCAGGCCAGGTTGAAATCGGACGCAGATGCGCGGGCGGTTTTTCGCGAGCGAATGGATATGGAAGCGGGACTTCGGACCTGGGCCGCAGAGACACCGGCAGTGGTCGCATTGGCGAGTCGAAGCGATGGTCCCGGGCAACGAGCGCCCCGGCAGCTTGCATTCCGATTTGACCGAATCGTATACGTTGCCGTTGCGACGATAGCGGCTGCGCTGTTGGTCATGATCGGTTTGAATTGGGCCGGACTGTTGGGCGGAAGTCCGACACCGGTTGTAAAAATTGCACCGGACGACGATTCTCCCGGCACGCAACTGGTTCAACATTTGGGAACATTGAGTCAGCAGGACCAGTGCGAATGGGTCAGTCCACCAATTTTGTCGGGCGCCAAGTTTCTGGCCGGAGCGTATTCGCTGGCTAGCGGCGTTGCACAATTAAGTTTTGAATCGGGTACGGATGTGATTCTGGAAGGCCCCTGCGAACTCGTTGTACTTGACGGGGATTCGGCGCGGCTGGTCAACGGAAACGTGTTCGTCAATGTGACCGAGTTGTCCAATGGTTTTGTGCTGGAGACTCCCGAATCGCGAGTGATCGATCAGGGGACCGAGTTTGCCGTTTCCATTGATGAAGAATCAACGGAGGTTCACGTTTTTGATGGCAGCGTCATTTGGCAGCCGAACAGGATAGACTCGACCAGTGAAGTCACCACGTCGGAGGAGCGAATCGAAGCAGGAGAGGCACGCAGATTTTTGCGCGAGCGCCCCGCAACACCGACTCGTATCCCGTTTGGCCAGCGACAATTCGTGCGTCATATTGAGACACAGCTCAAGGAACATTCTGGAGATTCGCTGCTCGCCTACGACGGCTTTGAAAACCTGGCTGGGCAATTGCGAAGGGATCGAAGCGGTTTTGGCTGGTCGGGCGGCTGGACATCCGGCGGTCGCGGTCGAGGAAAATTGGGAGACGTGATCGACGCCCCAGAAGACGAAGTGTTCGGAATCAAACGTTCCGGACGCCGAATGTTGCTGCTTTCGAATGGAGATGATATTCGACGACAGTTTGAACAACCAATCGATCTGCAAACGGACAATAGCCTGTTCGTCAGTTTTCTTGCAATGCGGACAATCGGCAGCGGTGAATTGGCGGGGCGTTCACTCCAAATTTCGCTCGAACCTGCGCTGGAAGGACAGGACCGTCGTCGCGAGCCCGGCCTTTCATTCGGTTTCACGACACAGGGTTTTCCGTTCAACAATAGCAACAATTCAGTTTCCGAAATTGCATCACCGATTCGTGACGATGAAATCTGTTTTTGTGTCATGAAACTGTCAGCAGACAAAGACGGCATACATCCGTTCCTGCGAGTCTATCGGTCAGGCGAACAACTCGACACAGGAGAACCGGTCATCTGGACGGTCACCGGAAAATCGGCGGGGAAAAAATTCAAGTCTGAATCGATTCGACTCATTGTTGGCCCGAGCACTTCTTGGCAATTCGATGAACTCAAGATTGGATCCACCTGGCAATCGGTTTTGCCCGCAAGATAAAAATATTCTCATCCGCACAATAAAAAAAGCTTCAAAAGCGGAGGAGCAAAACGAAAATGCTGGCACCTTTCTCTCCCCGTCTTTTACGGGGTAGCAATGGCTGGGGATCAGGGGGCTTGTTCAGGTGGACGCAATTTCCGTTCCCAATAGTTTTTCAGGCCAGTGTCAGGCCGGAGGCAGCTCGAACCGCTTTATGTTGCGGATGGCAGCAAATGCGACTCGACAATGGCGTCGCACCTGGCGCGCAGGGCCTGGACGTCGGCATATCGATCTTCCGGTTTTTTGCCCAGGCATTTTGCAATGATCGGACGCAAGTCGCGGGCGGATTCGGGAAGCAGGTTGAGTTGCGGCAAGTCGTTGAGATGATGTTTGAAAAGGCCGCTTGCGGAGTCAGCTTCGAAAGGCGGATGGCCGGTGAGGCATTCGAAAATCAGACAGCCAATCGCGTAAATGTCGGCACGACCATCGATTTCGCCGCCGCGAATCTTTTCGGGGGACATGTAAGCAGGCGTTCCGCAAATGGAATGACCGTCGGTCGTCGAGTCGGAACTCTTGATGACCGCCAAACCGAAATCCAGAATCTTGACCACGTCGTGCTGGCCGCCGATCTCGGCCAGAAAGATATTGGCCGGTTTCAAATCGCGATGAACCATCCCCCTCGCGTGGGCTTCCTGAAGCCCGTCACAAATCTGCCGGACAATGACCAGCGAATCCCGAACACCCAGGCTGCCTCGCGTTTGCAACAACTGTTGAAGTGAGTGACCGTTGAGATACTCCATCACGTAGTAGAAATCGCCGTGATCGGTTCGCCCGTAATCGTAGATCTGAACCGTGTTCCAGTGCGACAGTGTCGTTGAAATGTGAACTTCCTGCTCGAATCGTGCGATCGCTGCTTCGTCGGTCGCCGAATCGGAACGAATCAGCTTGATCGCTGCCGGCCGTTTCAGCAGTCGGTGTTCGGCCTTGTAGACGATCCCCATCGAACCACGTCCGATCTCGTCCAGCAACCGGTATTGGCCGTATTGCCGGGCCGCTTCAACTTCGCGCCGCATCGCATGCACGATTCGTGATCCGACTGTGGCGACCACGGCCATCGCCAGGGTCGTCATGGAAACCAGGGCAATACTGGCGAATTCGCCTGGCCGCAAGGCTTCGTTGAATTGGGCGTGAATCAGTCCGACCATCGTCGGCATGCAGGCGGCGATACCAGTCACGAATGCTGTCCGAATCCAGCGGGCCGGAATGAACATTCCATAAATTGCAATGACCAGTGAAACGGCACCGCCAATCGCG
>JAYVKA010000199.1:0-8358 GCA_043768885.1 Planctomycetota bacterium | reverse complement strand
TCCGTTTCGGCCAGAACCAGTTTTTGGCGGATCACTTCGCTGGCGTCATCAAGCTTCATCCGACGTTTGATGTCGTTGGCCACATCTTTCAATGGACGGGCCCGACGTTGGGGCTCCTGCAGGGCAGGCTTGTCTGGCATGGAGATTCCAGCCAATGGATCAACAGGCTTGTCAGGATCAACAACTGGCGGCTGTTGGTCCTGTTTTGCTGCGTCCCCTACCTGCATTTCAGTTTCAGTCGGCGGAGTTACTGGCGGATCAGTCGCCGGTGGTTCGGTAACAGGAGGATCCTGTTTGGGCGGTTCGGTAACAGGTGGTTCGGTAACAGGAGGATCCTGTTTGGGTGGTTCGGTAACAGGTGGGTCTTGCTTGACAGGTGGGTCTTGCTTGGGTGGTTCGGTTGCCGGTGGATCCTGTTTCGGTGGGTCAGTAACCGGGGGGTCCTGGTCCTGAATCCGTGATCCGGCGTTGCCAGTCGAAACAAAAACGGAAGCGTCGCCAGTTTGGGAAAAGTTGCGAAGGTCCCGAATCGATCGAGTCAGACCGTCACCTTGTTTTTCGGACTCGGTTTTTCCGGCTTCCGTCGTTCCATCACCAGTCCCTTCGGTTTTTTCACCGTCTCCGGCCCCTGCTTCTCCGGTTTTTTCACCGGACTCAGCGGAACCCTCCTTTTTTTCCGTGTCCGCGGCAGATGCTTCGGCCCCATCACCTGCTGCACCTTGCGCACCTTCCGGAGCGCCAGCTTCCGGAGTCTTTGGAGTACCGTCAGGGTTCGTTTCCGGCACAATTTCCGTGTCGTCGATTAGTTCCATCACGGAAAAATCTTCGGCTGCAACCAACCGGTCGTACTCTTTTTGGACTTCTTCGTCGGTCAATTTGTTGATTTCGTTTTGCAGCGCCGTTTCGAATTCAGCGTACACGTATTGCAAATTGAGACGTTTCGGAGTTTTGAATGCTGGCTCCTCAGGATCGCCTCCTGGCAATCGATAACGGCCCTCCTTATAAATTTTTTCCAGATTCGCTTCGACTGGCATTGCCGTAACTTTGGCAATCTGATCATCGATGGAAATTGGCACCACGACGCATTCGATTTCTTCGGAAGTTCGGGCAAACAACTGTGCAGCATTCGACGCATTCGGGACCAGCTGATATCCCGACTGGATCATGATCTGCATTTGCCGGTGAGCCAATTCCATCTTCAGGTGATTTCGAATTTGCCCCAGCGATGCCTGTCCGTCGGTCGCCTTCCGGCAAATTACCTGGAGCTCAGACTGGGTAACGGCGACATCACCAGCCGAGTAGGCGATGTATTCGTCGATCATGCCTTCGCCGATGATGACACCCATGGCTTCTGCTTCCCGGGCAAGCAGATAGCGATCAAATATTCTTTGGTCAGCCGTTTCGGTGTCGTTTTCCCCTGGAGCCAAAATGGGTGTGATCGGTTCGATAAGTGGATTCACGACCGCCCCGGAGCCGGCTTTGTCCCGGGCATAATCCAGCAAATAGCCCAGAAAACGAACAGTCTGGAAATGCCGGGTTCTCAATCGATCGAGGTCCTGCCGTTTCAGGGTTCCGCCTGTCCAGGAAACAACGACGGGGTTTTCGACTTGGCCCCGCCCTTGCCCCATGTCAGCAAGCTGTGGAACCAAAAACACGACCATCAATGCCACGCCAAATACGACCAGCATGCCTTTTTGGTACTTCCGAATCCAACTCATTGGACTGGCCATAAAACTGTCTCTCCAGGTTAAAACCGGTCTGGACCGGGATCAGGGGTGGCTTGACAACGCCCTTGCGCAGCGGTTAATCAGTCAATTCAGGAACCGCGTTTCAAATGCTGTTCCGATTGCCGGGCGGGCTGACAATGCGTACTCGATAATACTGTGTACCGGTATTTTCCGCTTGCCGGGTGAGGGCATTCACGGTTTGGGTCAGGCGATTCCAACCGCGATTGCGGCAACGTCGTCTGGCTTTTTTGCAAAGGTTTGAACCGCAAAAAATCCGGTATTTACGCAAAAATTTACCGCTATCGCCCCTGATTTACAATGCCAGCCTTTCACATCGCGGCGAACAGGCGATGTCCCAAACCGAGTCCAACACAGGAATCCGAAACGGATTGATCCATGTCAGCAAAAAAGTCCTCCTCCGGAAACGGCCAAAGCCTGGTGATTGTTGAATCTCCGGCCAAAGCCCGCACGATCGGCAAATATCTGGGGAAGGACTATGTCGTCGAAGCCAGTATTGGGCACATTCGTGACCTCGCGTCGGGCCGAAAAGAGATGCCCGAAGATTTGAAAAAAGAAGATTGGGCCCGCCTCGGTGTCAACGTAAGCGACGGTTTCCAGCCTTTTTACGTCGTCCCCGAAGACAAGAAAAAACAGGTCGCGAAACTAAAAAAACTTCTGAAAGAATCGGATCGACTCTATCTGGCGACGGACGAAGACCGCGAGGGAGAGGCCATCAGTTGGCATCTGTTCGAAACACTGCAACCAAAAGTCCCCGTCCATCGCCTGGTTTTTCACGAAATCACGAAAACCGCCATTCTTCAGGCACTGGAACACCCTCGCGATATTGACGAAGCTCTTGTTCGAGCCCAGGAAACACGCCGAATTCTCGACCGGCTTTACGGATTCGAGATGTCGGAGTTTCTCTGGAAAAAGAGCCTTGGTCGCAGTGCCGGCCGAGTTCAAAGCGTTGCCGTTCGTTTGATCGTTGATCGGGAACGGGAACGAATGGCGTTTGTCAGTGCGACCTGGTGGGACGTGCTGGGGCATTTCCTCACAGAAAAAAAGGAAGGTCTGTCGGCCGACCTCGTCTCCATTGATGGAAAAAGAGTACCTTCCGGAAAAGATTTCGATTCGAATACTGGCAGCATCAAACCGGGCGACTACCTGCTGATGGGCGAAGAAGAGTGTCTGGCTCTGGCCGAGAAACTGAAAAATGCCAGTTTCAAAGTCACGAACGTCGAAGTCAAGCCTTACACCCGCCAACCTGCCGCGCCGTTCACGACCAGTACTTTGCAGCAGGAAGCCAACCGCAAACTTGGTTTCTCGGCACGCCGCACCATGAACGCTGCTCAGGGTTTGTACGAGAACGGTCACATTACTTACATGCGTACCGACTCGACAACGCTGGCCTCCGAAGCGGTCAATGCGGCCCGGGCTCTGGTCAAAAGCGAATACGGCAACGACTATCTGCCCGACTCGCCACGAACGTACGCGAGCAAAGTCAAAAACGCCCAGGAAGCTCACGAAGCGATCCGTCCGGCAGGAACTCCTTTCAAGCTCCCCCGGGAATTGCGTACACTTCTGCGCGACGACCAGTTCCGTCTGTTCGAACTGATTTGGAAACGGACCGTTGCCAGCCAAATGAGCAACGCTCGCGGCAACAGCATCATAATCACGATCGAAGGTGGTGGTGCGAAGTTTTCCGTTTCGGGAAAGACTATCGACTTCCCCGGGTTTCTGCGGGCGTACGTCGAAGGCTCGGACGATCCGGAAAGCGAACTGGCCGATCAGGAACGAATTTTGCCGGACCTAAAACCGGGCCAACCGCTGACCGTGCGCGGGCTCGATTGCAAATCGCACACGACCCAGGCTCCGGCACGGTTCAGCGAAGCGGCGCTGACTCGCGAACTGGAAAAACGCGGAATCGGCCGACCCAGTACCTACGCCTCGATTATCGAAACGGTCCAGGCCCGCGACTACGTTTCAAAAAAAGGAAACGCACTGGTTCCCAGCTGGACCGCGTTTTCAGTCACCCGGTTGATGGAAGAACATTTCCCAACGCTGGTCGACTACGAATTCACGGCGCAGATGGAAGAGACGATGGATGCAATCAGCCGCGAAGAGACCGGCAACATCGACTACCTTCAGAAATTCTATTTTGGCAATGGCGTGCCAGGCCTGAAACCGCAGCTGGAAACAAAAATCGCCACGGTCGATGCCCGCGAGATCTGCACGTTTCCACTGGGCGATGGACCGGACGACCAACCAGTCAACGTACGAGTCGGAAAATACGGTCCCTACATTGAACATGGCGAACGCAAGGCGACAATGCCGGCGGATCTTGCTCCGGACGAAATGACTCTCGATATCGCGATCACTTTGCTGGAACAGGCGCAGGTCGCCGAAGAACCTCTGGGAAAATGCCCAGAAACAGGCCGTGACGTTTTCCTGAAAGTCGGCCGCTTTGGCCCCTACGTTCAGTTGGCAGGCGAAAACGAGGACGAGAAGCCCAAGAATTCTTCGTTACTGAAAGGCATGCAGCCCGAAGACATTACGATCGATGTCGCATTGCAGCTCCTTTCCCTTCCCCGCGATTTGGGTCCGTTTCCCGACAGTGGGGAAAAGATGGAGGCGTTCAACGGCAAGTTTGGCCCGTATGTCAAAAGCGGCGCGGAAACCCGCTCGCTCCCGCCCGAAATGTCCGTCCTCGAAATCACTTCGGCACAAGCCATCGAGCTGTTGAAAACTCCGAAAACACGTGGCCGGGGCCAAGCCGCACCGAAGGAACCCTTGAAGGTTTTCCCCAACTCGCCGGTCACCGAACAACCGATCAAACTGCTCGACGGGCGATATGGCCCATACGTCGCCGACGGCGTTACCAATGCGTCGCTTCCGCGCGATTGTACTCCGGAATCATTGACGTACGAACAGGCGCTGGTTTTGCTGGCCGACCGGGCGGCAAAGGGTGGCGGCAAGAAAAAAGCGAAAAAGAAGTCGGCAAAAAAAGCTGCACCTAAAGAGAAAAAAGCCGCGAAAAAGAAAGCCGTGAAATCTGCCAAAAAGACAACAAAAAAAGAGGTCGACTAATCCAGTCTCCGGTTTTTTCACCCCGGTTTGATTTGCAATGGCTGGGTGAGCCCGTCAGAAAATTGTGGTAGATTGGCTTGACCAAAAAACCCGCTTCATTGCCGGATCAAAGTGAATTCGGCCGGTCGATTCAATATCAAAGGAAGTTACCTTGAAGCCTCCCATCGTGGACTTTTCACTGTTTGATGTCAACAAAGTCATTCATGGAAAAGAGGAAATCGAGAAAATCAATCCGCATCGATTCGAACTCGGTTTACTCGACGGAATTCTTTATACAGATTGGGAAGGCGGCCGGGCCGTCGGTTTTCACGATGTACCAATGGATCCTTTTTGGGCGCGGGGGCACTTTCCTGGCAAGCCGATGATGCCAGGCGTCCTGATTTGCGAATGTGCAGCACAGGTTTGCGCCTGGTTTGCCACCAGTACGGGAGTCATGGGTGGCAGCCTGATCGGACTGGGAGGCCTGAACGACGTCCGTTTTCGTGCGCCAGTTCTCCCAGGAGACAAACTTGTAGTTTCCCTGGTACGAGAAAAATTCCGTCAAAACTTTTTGATCAACGGATTGTTCCAGGGATTCGTAAACGAGGAAATGGTCGTTGAAGGAATGATCAAGGGCGTCGCAATTCGATAGCGATCTATCCGCCCAGGATGTCTTGCCATATGCATCCGCCCCACGACCAACCGACGCCAAACCCGACCAGCATGTTGATCGCGTCCGGGCCCAGCGAACCGTCCCGACGCATTTGCTCGATTAAAATCGGCAACGTGCATGACACGGTGTTGCCGACATCTTCGATTCGAATCGGAAGCTTGTCGTTATCGACATTCAGAACCCGTTGCAATTCTTCCAGCATCTTGCGGGTCGCCTGGTGAAACAACAGATGATGGACTGAGTCCAGACTGTAACCCGTAGCCAGACAAACGTCCCGAACCAGCCCCGGAATGGAATCCAGTGAAAAATCAATCAGCGCCGGCCCATCCATGTACAAGTCGCTGCGCCACCGCTTCTTGCCGCGCGGAGGAATCGCCGTTTCCTTCGAACGAAATCCTCCGGCGTTTGCAATCAGCGTATTGGCTCCCTTGCCGTCTGTTCCGAACTTGAATCCCTTCAGACTCTGACGGTCCTCGGCCCGAATCAACGTCGCACAACCGGCGTCACCAAAAATGGTCCGCAAACTTCGATCACCCGGATCGATCATCTTGGTGTAAGTCTCTGCCGTGATCAACAAGACGTTTGCCGCCAACTCGGCCCGGATCAATCCGTCGGCCATCGCCAGGCCGTAAACATATCCGCTGCACCCGAGGTTGAAATCAAATGCTCCAACATGAGTCCCCAATCCCAGACGATCCTGAATCAGGCAAGCCGTCGTCGGCAGGGCATAATCCGGCGTCTGTGTGCAAAACATCAGGTAGTCGATCGTGCTGCGATCAACGCCATGATTCGCAAAGAGTGCTTCGCCAGCTTTGACCCCGAGGTCTGACGAACATTCGTCGGGCGCTGCGACATAGCGTTTCATTACGCCAGTCTTTTCGCCAATCAGCTCCATATTCCAGCCAGGGAATTCCCGCTGCAGGTCGTCGTTGGTTTCCAGTCGATCCGGAAAGTGGACAGCAATTGGGCCTATCGCGGCGTACTTCACGTGTTTGAAATGCCTGTTTGGTTACGACGACTGGACCGTGGCATGCCGAGGGCACTAAACTGGATGCAGGTCAGGCGTTTTTCCGGTGAATAAATGGCATTCCGCGTGTTGGCGGAACGACTGCACACGTGCAGCCTTAAGATCATAGCAGCATTCCGGCGAACGTGCAGTTGGCCCCCAATTTGGCCTTCTATTCCAGTCAACTCTCCGCCAAAGAAGCTGTTTCCAACAAACTGAAATGAGCGAATCGACTTCCTCACAATCAGTCTCGCCCATCACAAAGTGCCCGGTTCGAAGTGGGCAGATGGCGATCCCCCAAACGGGAATTATTCGCCGCTACGTGCTGGCTACCATCGGCATTATTTTCGTCGTGATTGGCTGGATCGGTGCCTTCTTGCCGGGCTTGCCAACTGTCGGTCCGCTGTTGATTGCCAGTTACTGTTTCACCCGCAGTTGCCCGTGGCTGGAACAACGTCTGATTCGCAACCGGTTCTTTGCTCCGTTTCTGCAATACATTGACGGCGAACGGGAATTGCCAACAAGAGCCCGCTATGCCGCAATTGCCATGATGTGGACCAGTGTGCTGGCCAGCTCATCGTTGCTCGTCTGGTCGGGCCGCTCTCCAATGTGGCTGGTCGTACTGATCATCGCATCCGGAGTCGTTGGCACGTTTGCGATTCTGAATTTCCGCCGGACAAAAGTCCATCGCGTTCCGAACTGAATCGCCGAAAACAATTTAGTGCCTGTACCGGAACTGATCTGAATGGACGGTACCAGCCCAATACGAGCCCGTAGCGCTGGCGAGTGAATCCCGTTGTCGCTGAAATTCATTTGCTCGTGCTCCGGGCTTGTACTCTCACCATTTCAGGCATGAGACTGTTTTGGGCGGGGTTCTTGCTATTTTTCGCCCAGCCGTCCTGGCATGTCAGCCAAAATGTATGAAGCAACCGCTAGTGTAATCGCACAGTTTCCCAATTCTTGCGGGTCCACTTTGTCCACGGTATCCGCCCAGGTGTGATGGGTATCGAAGTAGCGTGAGCCATCCACGCGAAGACCCAAACATGGGGTCCCCAAAACTTTCAACAAACCTACATCCACTCCCGAGTGTCCCTTTTTCCCAACCGCCGCAAGTATCGGTTGAAGGTGCTTCAGGATTTCGGAAAGCTGGGCCGCCGCAAGGTCTTCTTTTCGGTCATCCAGCAACTCCACATCGATGCCACTCGGGGCGAATCCGCCTGAGTCCGATTCAATCCCGGCAACATGAACTTCCTTTTGATGTCGACCAACGTAATCATTTCCGCCAGCCACTCCATTTTCTTCATTGGTCCACAGCACAACCCGAATCGTCCGGCGCGGTCGCAAATTGAGTTTGCGCAAGATATTCAGGGCCTCCATCGCCGCGACACAACCAGCTCCGTCATCGTGCGCCCCCTGGCCGACATCCCAGGAATCGATGTGCCCACCGATCACCACGATTTCCTCGGGTTTCTCGCTTCCGACGATCTCCGCCAAAACATTGGCCGACGGAGCCTCACCCACAGTTTCCGCTTCCATTTTCAAACTCACCACAATTCTTTTCCCGCGAGCCTGGAACCGCTTCAACAATTCCGCTGATTCAATCGTAATCGCAGCCGCCGGGATTCTTGTTTCCACCGTTCCGTATCGCATTGCCCCGGTGTGCGGAGTCTGCAGCGAAGTCGCCGTAATCGATCGCACCAGCACGGCAACCGCTCCCCTTTCCGAAGCCCACTTGGCACCATTGGAACGATACTGCACAGTCTCGCCGTAACCCGACCCGGCATCTCCGGTAAATTTTGGCATCACACAATTGAAGACAAGAATCTTTCCCTTCACGGCTTGGTCAGGCAGAGCGTCGAGTTCATCTTTGTCTGCAACGACAACTA
>JAYVKA010000198.1:0-3625 GCA_043768885.1 Planctomycetota bacterium | reverse complement strand
GTACAAGTCAGCGCCGACCGGACCGCGACCGCCTTCTTTCGGATTCAAATTGTTGATCAACGCGTAAACCACATTCGGCTTCGTTGCACAGATATCCAGCCCGACCCGCTCACACTGTGCCAACTCCGGCAGCCCCGTGTGCCTGGTGTTCCAGGTCTTGCCGCCGTCCGTCGTTTTCCAGAGTCCCGATTGCGGCCCTTCCTTTGGATCGTTCCAGCGATATCGAAGCCGTTCGGCAGTTCCCACGTACAACACATCCGGGTTGGCCGGGTCCATCGTCAGATCAATTGCACCGGTTTTTTCATCCTGGTAAAAAACTTTCTCCCAGGAGTCGCCGCCATCGACGGATTTGTAAACGCCACGCTCTTCGTTGTGGGTGTATTCATGCCCAGGGCTGGCGACGTAAATGATCTTGCTGTTTTTCGGATGAACCAGGATTCTCGCGATGTGATGTGTATCGCCCAGCCCCTTGTACTGGAAAGTCTTTCCGGCATCGGTCGATTTGTAGATTCCGATTCCAGCCATCGTGCTACGAAAGATGTTTGCTTCCCCAGTCCCGACCCAGATCGTATTCGGATCGTTCGGGTCGATGGTGATGTCGCCAATGGAGGCAGTAGGATAGTCTTCGAAAATCGCATTCCAATTCTTGCCGTCATCCGTTGATTTGAATACACCTCCCGAACAGCTTGCGACGTAAATCGTTTCCGGCTGCGATGGATGGGCATCGACATCCGTAACCCGTCCAGTCATTGCCATCGGTCCCACAAACGACCACCCGGTTTCCTTCAACGGCGATTCGGCCCGCATTTTCCGGTGTGTTTGAAACCACGTCATTCGCTGGGCAACTTCGGCTGAATCAGTGGTCGATTGGGCAATCAAGTGCCCGGCGAAACCCCCTACCAGACCGAACAAAACAAATTGGCAAACGACTGAGTGTGGAGAAAACATTCGACGCATGGTCAGTGTCCCAAAATAAGCGAAACGGGTTTGATCAGGTACCAGTCGAAACAACCGAATTCGAACTGGCGGAAGTGCATTGTAACATGCCGTCAATTTGCCGAATGCTTGCCGCCGCCATTTGATCCCGCCTTCAAGGCGCCAACAATCCGGGCATTCCGGTTCGCAGCCGACCAGCCTAACGCCGTGACACGCCGATTTTTCGCTGCTCGCTCATCGCCTGCCTTTGGCATTCAGGTTCTGCTAGGATTCAGGCCAGAATCGATATCTTCCAGACGCTCCCACAGGGATATTCCCATGAAAAAATATCATCCAATTGCTTTACCATTTTTGATCGGCGTACTTTCGATGGTTGCAACTCAAACCCAATGCGGACTCGGGCAGGACGAAGACACGAAACTGAAAGCCAACAGCATTTTGCTGCAGCCCTGGGATGGTCCATTCGGCGGCGTTCCACCCTGGCGTTCCGTGAACCCTGACGAGTTCCGGGCAGCATTCGATACGGCCATTGCGACGTCAACCGCAGACATCGAAGCCATCGCCAACAACCCGGAACCGGCGACTTTTGAGAATACTATTGTGACGTTGGAAAAATCGGGGCAGATGCTGACCCGGCTGTCCAACCTCTTTGGCGTTCACACGTCGAACCTGAACATCGGCAAAATCCCCGACATCGAAATGGCGGTGGCCCCAAAGCTTTCGCGACACGGCGACTCGATCATGCAAAACGAAAAGCTGTTCGCGCGGATTGCAACGGTATTCGAAGGCGGTGAGATGAAGTCGCTGAACGAAGCCCAGAAACGACTGGTCGATGACTACTACAAAAACTTTGTCCGGCAAGGAGCAAAACTTGACGCAACAGCGAAACGGCGACTAACGGAAATCAATTCCGAACTGGCCGGGCTGTTCACCCGGTTTTCGCAAAACGTTTTACACGACGAAGGTTTGGTGATTGCCGTTGGCTCCGAAGACAAGTTGGCCGGTTTGCCCGAAAGCATCGTCCAGGGAATGGCCGCTGCAGCGACGGAATCGGCGGAAGGCAAAGCAGGCGCTCCCCAGTGGATCATCAACAACACGCGTTCGTCGATGGAGCCCGTGTTGACTTACGCGACCAACCGCGAACTGCGCGAAAAAGTCTGGCGGACCTATTACGACCGTGGCGACAATGGCGACGAACATGACAACAACGTGATTATCACCGCGATTTTGAAACTGCGGGCCGAGCGGGCATTGCTGCTGGGCTATCCAACGCACGCTCACTGGCGACTGGAACCGCAAATGGCCAAGAAACCTGAAGCGGCCATGGATTTGATGCTGAACGTCTGGCCCAAGGCGGTCGATCGCGTCAAGGAAGAAGTCGCCGACATGCAGGCCGTGGCCGACCGCGAAGGAGCCGGGATCACGATCGAGCCGTGGGATTACCGCTTCTACGCCGAGAAAGTCCGCAAGGAAAAATACGACCTGGATTCCAACGAAGTCAAACCGTACCTGCAACTGGAAAAGCTGCGCGAAGGAATGATGTGGGCGTCGGGCAAGCTGTACGGATTTGAGTTCAAACCGCTCGAAAACATCCCCGTTTTTCACCCCGACGTTCGAGTCTGGGAAGTCAGCCGTGACGGAAAAACTGTCGGCCTTTGGTATTTCGATCCCTACGCACGCCGCGGAAAACGAAGTGGTGCCTGGATGACAGAATACCGCCAGCAGGAAAACATCGACGCACCGATCCTGCCGATCGTTTCAAACAATTCGAATTTCGTGAAAGGCAAACCGGGCGAGTCCGTGTTGATTTCATGGGACGATGCAACGACGCTGTTCCACGAGTTTGGTCACGCCCTGCATGGACTTTGCAGCCAGTGCAAATACCCTTCCCAAGCAGGAACGAGTGTCGCCCGCGATTACGTCGAGTTTCCTTCGCAATTGAATGAGCATTGGCTATCGACGCCGGAAATTCTCGAAAAGTTTGCCGTGCATTATAAAACCGGCAAACCGATGCCACAGGAATTGCTGGACAAAGTCAAAAAGGCCGAAAACTTCAATCAGGGTTTTGGCACAGTCGAATATCTGGCCAGCGCCCTGATCGACATGAAATTGCATCTGGCCGGAAACGTTTCGATCGACCCCGACAAGTTCGAGAGGGAAACGCTGACTGAACTTGGCATGCCCAGCGAAATCGTAATGCGTCACCGCACGCCACAATTCAATCACGTGTTTGCTGATGACGGCTATTCAGCAGGTTACTACAGCTACCTTTGGTCCGATGCATTAACCGCCGATGCGGCCAATGTTTTCGATGACGTCGGTTCGTACTACGATCCGGCGACATGCAAGAGTTTGTACGAAAACATCATGTCCGTTGGCGACACAATCGACCCAGCCGAAGGTTTTCGAAGATTCCGTGGCCGCGACGTAGACACCGAAGCGTTGCTAAAGAAACGTGGATTTCCGGTCGGCAATTAGCCAGACTGCTACAGATTCGTTTAACCGTCAGCCGACAGGCGTACGCGCCATGTACAACGCATTGAACGCAACAGTCGCGTCCGTCTTCGGCTAACGGTTAAACGAGCAATTGTTGATTCGCTATTTGACAGGGCTCAGGAGAATCTGTCGCAAATCCATCACCGCATTCGCGGCTTTGCTGATTGCCCTAACTCGAAGACGGTAATTTCCC
>JAYVKA010000197.1:0-3334 GCA_043768885.1 Planctomycetota bacterium | reverse complement strand
AATGGTTCCTTCGCGTTCCAGTTCCAGGTAAGCCCGTTTGATGGTGATCACGCTGACGGAGAGATCCGCTGCCAGTTGCCGAATCGAAGGGAGTTCGGTCCCTGGCGGCAAATCGCCTACGGCCACGCGTCGCTGAATTTGCTCGATCACTTGCAAATACAGCGCCCGCGGGTCACTTTGCGAAAGCGTGATCCAGCTGTGCTTGTTCATATACACAGTGTATACACAGCGGGGTTCGTCGGTCAATCGTGGATCCTGGGAACTTCTTTAAGATTCGAATGAGGAGACCACATCGACAAAAAGCCAAAGATCCCTTTCCCCGGAATTTTGACACGCGAGAGCGCGTGTTTTTGAAGTTACAGCGAGCTCCCTGCCGGCTCTGGCGATTGAGGATGTAACCGGAACGGCGTTAATCGGGTTCGGGAAAGGTCCATTTTTTGCACATTCGCTAAACCAAATTGTATTGTTTGCTGGATGTTGGCAGGTGGAAGTTGCGAAAACCGGAATATTTTTGCCTTTTTTGGTGTCGAATTCCTGTCCAAGTTCAAACAAAGGCCCCGTTGCCAACATTCTCTTTGAACTGGATCCCACTTCTGCACTTTGAACGCATTGCAGTTGCCTGGTGCTTCGTTCTGAATAACCTCAACACAAATCTGGTGTTATCTGCAAAGCGTCCGAACAAAAACGACCAAGGCGTATTGTTGCCAGGCGGCATTCATGCTGTTCGGTATTTTTGCGATCTCGATATCCAGGGGGCAAGTTGTTGAGACCCAGGCCGAAACAAATTCTGATTCGTTGTTCAAAGTATATCGCGACGAAATCCGACCATTGATTATTCGTTATTGTGTTGAATGTCATTCGGCTGAAAACCCGGAAGCGGAGATCGATCTGGTCTCGATCATAGCGGAGAGTGAAATTCGCACGCGATCAGAAGTTTGGCAACAGGTAAACGAGGTGTTAAGCTTTGAACAAATGCCTCCTGCAGAATCGCCGCAACCTTCGGATGCGGAACGGGAGCGGCTTGGCAAGTGGGTCAGGAATTGGTTGACAAACGAAGCCCGCTCGCTGGCTGGCGATCCAGGGCCAGTTATTCTGCGGCGACTCAGCAACGCCGAATACAACTACACCATTCAGGAACTGACGGAAATTGACAAGTTTGATCCGGCGGCGGAATTTCCCGTCGATGGTGCCGCTGGCGAAGGCTTCACCAATACCGGTTCGGCCCAGGGAATGTCGCCTGCATTGGTAACCAAATACCTGGACGCGGCAAAGGACATCGCCGGGCATGCAGTCTTGTTGCCAGACGGAATCCGGTTTTCCAGGTTTGATTCGCGCCGGGATCAGTCCGATGAACTGCTCGCGAAGATTCAGGCGTTCTATCGCAGGTATACCGATGAGGGTGGCGGCACGGCGGTTGATCTTCAGGGAATCAGGCTGGAAACAAATCAGGGCGGGCTATTGCCGATCGAAAAATACCTTCGGGCAACCCTCGAATTTCGCGACGACCTGCACAATGGGCTGACGACGATCCGACAGGTTGCGGCCACCCGTGGTTTGAGTGCTGCATATCTCGACCGGCTTTGGCAGGCACTCAATGACCAATCGGCGGAATCGGAATCGCTGCTCCTGATGGAATTGCAAGCCAGCTGGCGCGTCGCAACGATCAAAGATGTTTTGGTGATGACCGATACTATCCGGAGAATGCAGCAGGCGTTATGGCGATTCAATTCAGTTGGTCAAATTGGTCGAGCAGGCGGACCAACGGCATGGATGGAGCCTGTGTCGCCGATTGTTTCAAGTATTGCATTGCGGCTCCCACTTTCCGCAGAAGAAGGCAAGGACACGGTTTTTCATTTGTCCCCAACTCAAATTGACGGGGGAGACAGGCCAGACATGATTGAATTGCAGCGCCCCCGTCTGGAATTTTCCGACCATCGTCCGCCGATCATGCTGAAAAGCTTGGAACTGTTGGTTCCGAAAGTGGAAGCAACGCTTGCATCGGAAACCCAAAGGACAGCGGAATACCTGGACGCAATCAAATCAATACGTGAAACTGACGAATCGGTGGAAGTTGTGGCCCGAACGAAGAATCTGGATCCGCAACTACTGGTCGCCTGGGCAGATTATCTTGCACTTGGTCCAAAGAGCCGCGAGGTCAGCGGGCATTTGACGGAGCCGCTTGCGCACGTCAACGGAAATGAAGCAATCAGTGGATGGGGCAGCCCCGAAACGCCAAGTCTCCTGACAAACCGTTCTGAAGAGCCCGTTGTCTTTTCGACCCTGACTCTTCCACCGAGAAGTGTGTTTGTGCATCCTTCGCCCACCATGGAATCGGTGGTGGTCTGGAAAAGCCTGTTTGATGGGCAGATCAAAGTCAATGGACTTGTTGCCGATGCGGATGGAACTTGCGGGAACGGAATCCAATGGACCATTCAGCTGCAAAACGAACGCGAATTGGCGGTCATCGAACAGGGAACGGTTGAAAACGCCGACAGACAGGAAATCGCATTGGCCAACGGGATCGATGTACGAGTTGGTGATTTGATTTCCCTGGTCGTTAGTGCTCGCGACCAGAGTCATGTTTGCGATACGACCAAGGTGGATATGACGGTATCAGAAATCGGGGGCGACCAACGAATTTGGAATTTGGCGAATGATATCGTTGATCAGGTTCAGGATGGAAATCCGCTGGGGGACTCCTACGGAAACATGAAAACGTGGCATTTTTGTGCGCGCGCCGTTGCCAATCAGTCAATGCCCGTAATTCCGGCTGATTCGATGCTCAACGTTTGGAGAAACGCGGTGATTGATTCACGGCCACCGGACGAACTTGGGCAACTGGCCGTCTCAGTTCAACAATTGCTGACGGCATCAACTGACGAGCGTTTTCAACCTTCCGATCGCGAACTGCGGAGGCAGCTATTGTTCTGGGACGGCCCACTGAGATGGCTGGCAGGCATTGAATCAGGAACACCCCCATCTGAATCTGCATCGGGTACTGAGTTGCGGCTTTTCGACACGACAATGGTCGGCCCGAAATTCGATGGAGAGAACCTCCTCTTCCCGGCAACCCAATCCGTTGAAATCCGCTTGCCATGGCAACTCGCCGACGGGGCAGACTTCGTGACCGATGGTTTCTTGCTATCTGAAAAGTCGCAGGAAGGACATACAGTCGGAAATGGCATCCAACTCAACGCTCTGAATTCCAAGCCGAAATCGCCGGTTATCGACTGGGCTGCGCCATTTATTTGCAGCGACGGACCGGCCCGTGAGCAACTGGAACGGGCAATGCAAGAAATCCGCGACTTGTTTCCGGCCGCACTTTGTTACACCC
>JAYVKA010000196.1:0-12672 GCA_043768885.1 Planctomycetota bacterium | reverse complement strand
TTGTCGGTTGGACTTTCCCAGGACGCGCGATACGTTGATGCCCGGGCCAGAATTTTCCGCAGATACACCCATCTGGTTACGGACAAAACAGTTTTTTGGGCGACCAGTGGCGTGGATGTTGAATTCAGCATCAGCAGCGGACTGTCGCTGAGTGCTGAATCGCTGGAGACGATTGCCCGGGGTGGAATTTCGCTGCTGACGATCGAAAGCGGAGGCAAGGAAGTGGAACCGGGACACGTTTTTTTGATGCACGCCGGTCCAGAGAAAGAATGGATGGAACAGGCCCGAATCGTCCGATCCAGCGACGTCGAACTGTACGGCTCGGTACCGCTGACGGCGACCTGGAAAAAGAAGTCACTGCTTGGAACAGGCTCCCGCAATCAGGCTTTTAACGGAGTGCCGTTTCGAACCGGCACCGGCGAATCAAAGATTCTGATTCCGCGCGACATGACTGTGGAACCCGAAGAAGCAGTTGCCGAATCGCTTCGGATTGGCGTAACCGGCAAAGACGATTCGGCTGTCGATCCGGCAAATGCCATCATCAATTTCGCCGATGAACGTTTGGCAATGCTTGCCGTTCCGAAAGATTTTCATCACTCCTGGCTGATTCCGAACGACAAAATTCGTGCTGCCGGTGAACTGGAAGACTGCCTCGCAGTCCGCGGCACCTGGCAGACCGCCGACAAACTGACCTTCGTTCACTATCCGATCGAAAAGCAGGAATTGAATGACGATTGGCAGATCAACAGCTTTCACGGCGACCGCGACACCTGGCATGGCGCAACAGTCCTGTCCTCCCGCGACGGCAAACTGATCGGCATCCTGCTGGTGGAAAAAAACCAGGCCCAAATCGTCCGCCTCAGCCCGGAACAGTTTGACTAGTCCGGCACGCCCGGGGCAGTCCCAAGTTTTGAACCTGCACCCCGCTCCGCGCACCTCCGCGTTTTTGATTCCGGCGATGAAACGCGGAGAGACGGAGGAGCGGAGAATCGCGGAGGTCTGTGTGCCAATTCCCAATGATCATTGACGTTCGATGTTGGCTAACCGTAGTCACGAGATTCTGCCATTCATTCATGAATCGGTGACTGCTTTTCCGGGCCGCTCGCATTGGGTGCAGTTTTAGCTTCATCCTTGAGCAAAGTCGTGGCTTTCAATGCCACGGGATCCAGGAGTGCCGCTACGTCCTGCTTGTTCTTGATTCGTCCGCGCTCGAACAGACTGTCATCAACCGGTTCATTAATCGAGAACCAGTGAAACCGCACATCTTGCGTCAGCGTGCCATAGGTCTCGTCGCCATCTTTGACCACCCGGTGGGCGCCGCTGATCCGAAATCTGACGGGATAGTAAACAAAATCTTTCTCCTTCCAGTCGATGGACAAATCGCACATGGTGAAGGTTTCGGCCTGGTTAGGGCTTTTCACAGTCTGAAGAAAGTGCGTTGGCATCTTCGACTCCGGATCGATCTTAACCCGCGTCCTGAAAAAGTCGCCTTGAATGTTCGTGTTCTCGAAACCAAATTCGTTCGGGCTGGCAGAGTCGAACAATTTCCGTTCGAGATTTCGCCCCTCCGCAAGCATTTCCCAGGTTTTGCTCTTGGCCGCAAATAGAGACGGGGAAAACACTATTCCATTCTGGATTCCGATCCAACATCCTCGAAGTTCTTTCATTCGTAATCGTTGCAGCTCAGTTTCAAGGCCATATTCCTTGAGTCGTTCGGGCTTGAGAGGCATATAGCCGGTCGAATGCGGATTCAGGTCAAAGTGGAAACCAGCAGGGAAGTTGGTGATTTGGCAGGTTACTGAACCATTGACGATGCCGACCGGATCGCGTCCGGCGTGCAGAAAAATACCGTCCCCATCTGACATCGCAGCCTGCAGAAAAAGTTTGTTCCCGAAATCAAACACGAAACGAAACCGCTCGCGTTTGGTGTAGGCGGCACCCAGCGGTCCCTTGGGATCGTCCAGGGCGACATTGTCAAAGGAGTCGTTGACTTCGACCAGCACATCGCCGCTACTCCAGGCTTCGGCGTTGGCCAGCGCCACGCGAAGCACACTGCAACGCTTTACATCCTCTTCGGAAACTGGAGCGGGTTCCTGGCCCGAAGCCAAATTCAGCTCTTGGCATGAGAACAAAAAACCGGGGACCGCTAACACCAAAAGCGCAATCCACGGGCGAACCCGGCAGAAGGGAGTCCACAAAGTTCTGCGGTCGCGGATGAATTCAGCCATGGCTCCGATCTCCTGATTGGCACATTCGAAAAAACTGGTCAGCGGATTCGCTGACCAGCCTGTTGCAGTTGCCAGGACGCCCGTCAAGCATCAATGCCTGATGGCCCTCGGTCAACGCCACCTCAATTTCCGCAGTTTTCCTCGCCCAAGCCAACGACCTCTGTGACCTCGTACCACGACTCCCAGACCGTTGCACCTACTTGGTTGCAGACAAAGATGTTGTTCTCAAATGGAGTGCAGATGCAAGTGTACTTGCGCACGCAAACGACGCCCTGCATCTGCTTGTCCGAGAAGCCTGTTGAAGAGCTGACCATGTTATTGACAGGCACCTCGGGCAGGAGAACCAATTGGGTCTCAGCGTCAGGACATTTCTGGATGCCGCCCACGTTGATGCAATTATCTTCGCACAAAAGCTGAGCGCTGAGCTCAACTTCCCATTGAGATGCGGAATCTTGGCATGTAGGAGGATCGTCAAGGTATTCCCAACATGGGCCCGGCTGTGCGAAACACGGCCCTCCGAATACAGAAATCGAAATGGCAATCCAGAAAAACCTTAAGTCGTGGATTTTGATCATGGTGTTCACCTTTCGTTCTTCAAGAATGAAAACCCGTGGACAAAAGCATCCACCGGAACCGAAAACTCCCGCTCGCCGACTGTAACCAGCCAATGACCAGTCAACTCTCCTTTCTGAAATCGGGAGGGTTCACAAGACGCAGAAACACGAAACACCTGTCGGCCCAGATGTTTGAGTTCAAGTTCGGTAACTGGAGCCGGTTCGTCTTCGGGCAGGCCAAGCTGCAGACTCACTTTGATTTTTCCAGTAGCCAATAGCTCAGCCGCAACTTCCGACGCGCCGCGATTTTCACGGTCTTCATTCAGGTTGGCCGGAATCGCGGCCTCCAGGCCCTGAAACAGTGTTTGGTCGATTTGAACCAGTGCAATGGCCTTGACCGGTTGGTTGACTGCCTCAACCGCTTCAGCATCAGAATTCGCGTCGCCAACCTTGACTTCCTGATCACGAAATTCGAGACGAAGGGGACTGATCCGCACCAAAGGCCGAATCGAAAGCGAAAGACTTTTGGACCAGCCTGCGCCAGGCTTGTCGCTGGATGTGATGAGCAAATTGCCGAATCGAAACTGGTTGCCAACAACGGATTCGTGAGCCAGAATCTGGACAATTCCCCGCTCAATCGTCACGTTACCACCGCTGGACTTCTGGCGGATGTCATCGCCCTGTATCAACCCCGATTTTTCAAGCGTAACTGTGAAGCCTTTCAATTCAGTCGACAGATCGACTTTCAGGCCGCCAATCGAAAACGGAGACGTTACCAATACGGGTACGTCCCAACGGTAGAACCCTTCGTCAATCCGGACTCCGTCGTTTTCCATTCCGACATTGACGCTGCCACTTAGATAGGCACACAGCCGCACTTCCGCCCGAACCTCTTTGCCCGACAGAAGCGTAAAGGTTACAGCCGAGTGTCCCGTTTGCGACGATTTTGGAACTCGCCAGACCAGCTCGCCGACCAATGCGTGTTCGGCAGAGACGGTGTTGCCCTGAAAAACAACTCTTCCACATTGGCAGGATGTTTCGACACGGTCGAATTCAAACTCTGAACCGGAGCACCCCTTCAGTTCCAGCCGGAACTTGTAAACTCCGCCACTTTCAAGCGGAGCGATCCATTGTAAATGAGAACCTGCGATCCTGGAGTACGCGGGAACGGACGAATACCGCGAATCTGGTTTTTCCAGTTGCAAGATGAGTTTGCCACCATCAAACTCAGTCGTCGATTTGGCGATGTCACCAGACTGCCGGACCAGTGCTTGACATGCATCAGAAAATGCCATGGCCGCAAGAACAAAAACAACCAAACAATAGACGTCGCAGCATTTATAAAACGTACAACTACGATCCGATGGGAGCATTCCCGAGCGGACGTTGCCTAAATCAGATCGTTCGCACATTTGCCTTGAACCGCACTCAAACTCCGTATGCGAATGCCTTGAGAGAGAGAGGGGGGGGGGCACTTAGAAGGCCCGATTTTCAAAGGCCGTCGAACGTTTCGTGCCATGGCAGAGATTCCAGTCGAACTTGAGTCAATGGAAAAATGCACATTCGGAGCAGATAACCGAAGTCTATGGCTCTTAAGGTCGGAAGTCAAGTTTTTCCATCACAAAAGCTGAATTCAGGAAAAAAAGGGAAAAAATACAAGTGGAAGCAGGAACGTCGATTAAAGTAGGGTTTATCGCTCACGGTTTCCCTTTGAACAGCAACGAAAGAGCCCTTTGGAAAAGACCCGATCGTCTTTCCAAAGGGCTATTCGCTTCTTGTCGCTGGCGTTTGCTAACGGTTTAACGCCGCCCGGATTCCTATCGGATTCGCTTCGCTCGAACAATTACTCCCGCCGACGTACAGGTCCAGAAAATTTTGTCCCCCAACAGTGACACGGCGACATCGCGGGGCTCGGGGTCACCAGAGTTGATTACGACCAGCGCACCAGTGCGGGGAGTGTACTGAACGACCCGGTTTCTGCCGCCGTTGGCCCCGCTCACACCAGGTGTTGGCACTTCGGTCCAATACAGGCGTCCAAAAAGATCAATATCCAGACCGGTTGGACTTTCCAGTCCATCTTCGACCAGTGAAATTTGGCCGAGCGTGTTTCGCATCAGCACCACTCCAGCCGTTTTGCAAGTCCAATACACGGTTCCGTCCAGACCGACAGCAACGTCCGATGGTTCGGGCTCGCCAGACGAAAGCGGAAACTGAAAATACGAATTCAGGAGTTTGGCCGCAAGCACGACCCGATTCTGGCCGCCGTTGCTGCCGGGAACACCTGGCGTTGGAACTTCTGTAAACACCAGGCTGTTCGGAAAGAACAGGGGCACATCAATGCCCAATGGGCTGTGCAAGTTTTGCAGGACCGCCGATTTGGTGCCGGCGCCGAAATTGGTCTTCCGCAAAATCACATTGGCCGTCTTGCAAGTCCAGTAAATGCTCCCATACAGGTCAGAGGAGATATTGCTCGGATCGGGCTCGCCCGTCGAGACAACAATCGTCTTGCGATTATTCAGGTTGTAGCGAAGCACGCGATTATTTCCGCCCCCCACCCCGGGAGTGGGAACTTCGGAATAATACAGGTTTCCCGGAAGGTCGAGATGGATGCCTGTCGGTTTGTGCAAGTTTCTCAGAATGACCTCGGTACTGAATTGTTGCGAACGAGCGATTTGACAGGTTTGCATGGACAAACCCGCGGCAATCGCGATCGTGAAAAACACTTTGCGATGGAACACGTTGTGACTCCGACTAAAAAAGGAACTGAATGAAATTCTGCCTGTGCCCAGGTCGTTAGTCGTTACGGGAAGGCCGAGATTACAACGATGCCAAAAGATTTTTCAACGGGCGGCCAAAGCGGCGGGCCAACAGACGATCGAGGCCGCAAATCGATTGAGGCTTTTGAGGGATTGGGAGAAATCCGGGTATTTGTCGGGTCGCGAGTGCCGATGCGAATGTTCGACTACACTACGCCGAAGGCGAGCATTGCGTCGGCGACCTTTTTGAAACCGGCAATATTCGCGCCTTTGACGTAATTCGTGTATGCGTCGTCTTCGCGGCCGGCCCAAAAACACTTGTCGTGAATGTCGCGCATGATCTTTCGCAGCCGTTCATCGACCTCTCCACGCGACCAGGAGATACGCATCGCATTCTGGCTTTGTTCCAGCCCGGAAACAGCCACGCCCCCGGCATTGGCGGCCTTGCCAGGCGCGTAAAGTATTCGGGCGGCAAGGAATTGATGGACCCCTTCGAGATCAGTCGGCATGTTGGCCCCTTCACTGACGGCCCCGAGTCCATTTTTCAGCAGGATTGCCGCGTCTTCGCCACTGATTTCGTTTTGTGTTGCACAGGGCAGGGCGACATCGCAAGGCACGATCCAGGGCCGTTTTCCCGCATGAAATGTCGTCGATTTGAATGTTCGCGCGTATTCGGAAATCCGTCCCCGCCGGATTTCCTTGAGGTTCTGCACAAACTTCAGCTTGTCACCGTCGATACCGTTGGGGTCGTGGATAAAGCCGCTGCTGTCGGACAGGGTTACAACCCGCGCGCCAAGTTCAATACATTTTTCTGTCGCATAGATCGCAACGTTGCCTGATCCGGAAACGCAAACGGTTTTGCCACGAATCGAATCTTCGCGCCGGTTGAACATGTTTTCACAAAAATAGACACAACCGTAGCCGGTCGCTTCGGGGCGAATCAGGCTGCCGCCGAAAGTCAGTCCTTTTCCTGTCAGGACTCCGGCAAAACGATTCCGCAGCCGCTTGTATTGTCCGAACAGATAGCCAATTTCCCGCGCCCCGACGCCGATGTCACCGGCCGGTACATCGACATCCTCACCGATATGGTTCTGCAGTTCGATCATCATCGACTGGCAAAAACGCATCACCTCGCGATCGGATTTTCCCTTGGGATCAAAATTGCTGCCACCCTTAGCGCCTCCCATCGGCAACCCGGTCAAACTGTTTTTCAGCGTTTGTTCGAAACCGAGAAATTTTAGGACGCTTTGATTGACGGTTGGGTGAAACCGCAGGCCGCCTTTGTAGGGACCGATCGAATTGTTGAACTGGACCCGCCAGGCGCGATTGACCTGAATGTTCCCCCGGTCGTCTTCCCAGGTCACGCGGAACACGACGATCCGGTCGGGTTCGGACAGCCGCTCCAGAATCTTCGCTTCGCGATACTGCGGATGTTCCAGCGTATAGGGGATCAGCGTCTCGGCAACTTCCTGCACCGCCTGATGAAACTCCGGCTCGTGGGGATTGCGTTGCCGGACAAGGTCCATAAAGACCCGAAGTTCACCCTGGGCAGAATCGTGGTTCATGGTTTTTGAAACGGCTGACAGGACGGGAGAGGCATCGCGGTCCGCAGGCGATCCAAATCGCTGCTCCACAACAGACGGAATTATGATCCACGCCCAGCCGCTTTTCCATCCCTGGCCATCTCAAATGACACGGAGTACGGAATGGAGTTTTGTCTTCCAACACTGTGAGCGTTTCGGGAACACTGCAGGGGCCATTTCCGTTCCCTTGCTCCGATTCGTTCCCTTGTCTTTGGTCGCCAACTGTCGGAAGGCGCCACCCATTGGAATGGGAAGCTTTTTACTTTCGGGACAACATCAACAACACCTCGACAATCGGGGACGGATACTGACCCGAATCATAAAGCGTTGTTCGGTCCAGCAGCACCAGGCCAGAATCCTGTTCAACCAGGCGTAACTAATCAGCCGGTTGAACGGTCTGGCCTTGATTGCTTCGGCGCTAACGGGAGGTTTCCCGTTTTGCCCCATACAGACAGGGCTGACAGGATTGCCCGCTTGGACAGGCGACTGGCATCCGGGTATGTCCATGACGGGCTTGCCACACTCGCCACCCGACCCACCAGCCGTGCCACGGCAAGATCACAATCAGCTCGCTCCACCCAACAGACAGTGTGGTTACCTTGCCGCAATCCGCAGAACTCTTGCGATTGCTACTCGGTCAAATATTGTTTCTTGTAGAATTGGAATATCATCGATTTGTATAGAGTGGCAGGGTTCCAGGCGCGTGCATAGTCATCCAATGCATGCCAACGTTTCGAGGGTGTGTGCAAGCCCCAGTTCGTCATATTGTGCGTGTCCGTATATTCAAGCAAAGCCAATTGAAAACAAAACGCATCGTACTCCGACCAGGGACGCCCGACGCCTGCACCAACGCTATACCAGGCCTGCTGACTGCTGGATTGCGGATTCACGGTTTTTTGATGAGATGCTTCCATAATCAAACCGCCCGTAAAAAAGTGGTAGATCAAGAGTCTCTTTTTGGCAACTTCACCGGCCATGTTGGCAATTCCGATGTTGACGAAAGAGCCGATGATGGTCCCTATGAATCCAGTGAGTGGATTTCCACCAGTTGCCGCTCCCAAACCAAACTCAAGTCCATCACTTAAGCCCTTGACGACTGCCGCCTGGGCACCATCTTCCTGGCCGGTTTTTCGAACGCCGTTGATTTTTTCCGCCCCATCAACAATTTGATTGGCCACTTCGAATCCCTTTCTGGCTTTGTTCGCCTGCATCAATCCCACGGTTGCACCGGGAATCACTTTTCCAAGCTCCAGCAGAATCGACGTTGGATCGGACATGTCGGGGCCGATCGGGTTCTTGGGCAACGACACTACGGCGCTGGCTCGTTGATGGGCAAACTTGATTGCGCTCGCAGTTAGGTCTTTGCCTCTTGCCAAATCCTTCGCAATATCGCCGCTCGACAATTTGGTGTCAAAAAAAACAGACTGCATGGATGGGCCTCTGGCGTCCACCCGATCTTGTGCTTCGCGATACAACCTGGCTTTTTCCTGGGCGCGTTTTGAAGCGACGATTGCCGAATTTCTGACGCTCATGGAAAAATAGATTGCCTTGACATACCACCCGTTGTTGCCTGTTTTCTCCATATCAAAACCGATTTCGATTCGTCGAGTGTTGGACAAATTCATACTTGTCGGTGCAGTCAATACATGTTGATGAATCTGTCGAAAATCCTCTTGGGCATCGAACATCAATTGCGCGACTCGACTGCGGGAAACGTACCGACTTACCCAATCGACGAGGTACATTTCAAATTTGAATTTGTCCAATACGATCTTTTCATCGACGTTGCGAAAATAGATCCCGTCACCGAGTTTTGGTGGATTCGATACAGCCTTGTTCATGGAGGCCTCGCTGTTTTCATTCTGGAAGGAATTTGGTTACGCAATCGACTCGATTGGATCGCTCGGAATTCAGTGCGACGAACTCATGGGCATTGAATCAATAATTGTTGGCGTTTCCGGAAAAAAACGTCGGAGGGAGCCAGAATCGACCCAACCTCTTTTTCATCAATGTGATTTGTTTGCTGATCGCATCACAAAAGACGGAAGTCTTTGACCGTTCTCGCTGAATGTCACCAGGAATTGCACATCACGCCGGTCGGAATGCGATTACGAAGTGCCTTCGGGGTTTTTGGTGGAAATGCGACCACCGCCGGGTTCGGCTGAAGATGTATGACGGATTCGGATTGGCCGATCGTTTCGGCCAGTTTCACCGCGAAGTTGTCACGGGTGATTGTCAGGTTTTCGATCCAGGGCCCGGAATTTGAAGAACATGATCAGCAGTGCGAACATAATTGCGAAGGCCGCTCCGGCCGTCATCAACCGGATCACGTCAAGCGTGTGAATCGATTCGAAGCGGGGGTTGCTGGTTACGCTAACAAAGGATTGCAATCCCAAGAACGCCATCAGTGGGGCCAGGGCAATGGGAACAGCCGTCCTGCGCCACGGGCGTTGTTCTGGTTTGGTGTTGGCAACATCTACATACTGGCGAGAATTCATGGGAACCTCGTCAAGACAAACTTGGAACAATCATGGTGGCGTTCAGCGTTGATGGCGCGTCCCGTCGATGGCCGCGCCAAATCAGGCGCGGGGCGGAAGATCCTGGGGTCTGCCAGACGTTGGCCGGAACAGCCACCCGCCGACGATGTTCCCAAGGATGATGCCGACGCCGAGGAACGCGACGAATGCGATTGGACCCAGCCAGACCGGGAGCTCGACCAGGGGTTTAACCACGAACAGGGCGACGGTGCCGCCCACCATTCCTCCCGCCGCGCCGGAGAGTCTGACCCGCCAGTTGTCAGGATACATTTTCACAAGATTACCTTTCGCAAAAAGTGTGACCGAACGAACGAAAAACTTTTACCGCCCGCCCTGACCGTGACGGAATGATGGCGACCATCGTCAAACAATTTTACGCTCAGGCCACAGCCGAGAGCGGGGCAGCGGTTCCCGTGGAGTGTCTTGTTGGGCGGACCGGGACCAACTGCTTCTTTGATATCCGCTCATCGTTTTGTCCTGTCGAGCGGATTGACTGAACGCTTCTTTTTGTTCTCCAGCATACTTGAAATACCAACCAAAACGGCGCCCATGGTAATCGGTGTCGAACCCACGGCGATCGATCCGATGACTGACTTTTCTTTTGCAATTAGCTGAAGGACGATAAGTGCCAGGCCCAGTACCAGCAAAAGCACCCCGATGATTCTGATAACTTTGTATTTCATGTTTTTGGTTTTCGGTTGATAGTTGACCGTGAAAACGGTGACGCCGCCTAACGACACGTCAAACCGGGTCGCGGCAAGCCGGGTTTGACTTCAGAACCTGCGCGGCCCCGAATAGCAGGATGGCACGTCGGGGGAGCTTGAATCGCGGGAAGGACTGGAATCGAAATCGACCCGGTCCTCCTGTCTCTTCAGTGCGATTTTTTTTGCAGATCGCATCACAAAAAAAGGCAAAAAGCTTTTTGCGATGGATTTTCGCCCGTTTTTGCAGCTGGAACCGGCATTCCGGCACAGGTAGAATGTCGGACAAACGGGATGTGGCTCATGACCGAGGTAACGGAAATTCTTCGAGCGATCGGTGCTGGCCAGTGCCAGGACTCGGGTCGCTTGTTGCCCCTGGTCTACGAAGAGTTAAGGCGTTTGGCCGCTGCCAGGATGGCTCACGAGCCTTCTGGTCAAACCCTTCAGCCGACGGCCCTGGTGCATGAAGCTTTTCTCCGGCTGGTCGACGGTGCCGAACAGGATCAATGGAATGGCCGAGGGCATTTCTTCGGTGCCGCCGCTGAAGCGATGCGGAGAATCCTCGTTGAGAACGCTCGCCGCAAAAATCGCGTCAAACACGGCGGCGAACTCCAGCGGGTCGAATTCAACCCGGGAGTGCTGACAGGAGACAGCTCCGCCGATCAAATCCTCGCCGTTCATGAAGCCCTGATACGGTTGGAGGAACAGTTTCCCGACAAAGCGGAAGTGGTCAAGCTGCGATATTTCGCCGGGCTGACCAATGCCGAAGCCGCCGAAGCCATGGGGGTCGCCCCAGCAACCGCCCAACGTTACTGGCAATTTTCCCGTACCTGGCTTTTTCAACAGCTTAATGACGAATGAGTGATTGAAATCACCAGAAAAAATCGCACTGAGTCCTGGAAGAGTGCCATGTTCGGTTCCTGGTTGATGCTTGATGGTTTTCGTCCTGACTATTCGTGAAATCTGTGGCAAATGAGTTGAGACCTGAGACCTGGGCAAGATCATGCGGGAAACGATTGATGACATGTTCATGCGGGCCCTGGAGCTGGATGACCTGCGCGAACGAGACCGTTATTTGAACTCGGCTTGTGACGGCGACCGGAATCTCCGTGAGCAAGTTGATAAACTGCTCGCGATCGCGCCGAATCTGGGCAGTTTTCTCGCAGGACCTGCTGCCACGCACTGGACGGCGGATACAAAACCAGAATCTGAAAATGTCGAGCTTTGCGGCAAAACACTGGGGCCATATCAGCTGATCCGGCTTGCTGGAAAAGGCGGCATGGGCGATGTCTACCTGGCAGAACAGCAAGCACCGATCCAGCGTCAGGTCGCAATCAAAGTCATCCGCCGCGGATTGGCCTCCGCGCCAGTGTTGGCTCGATTCGCGCATGAAAGTCAACTGCTCGGGTTAATGGACCACCCCAACATCGCTCGAGTCCTCGATGCCGGTACGACCCCCGAAGGCAATCCCTTCATCGCCATGGAGTGGGTCGACGGCGTTCACGTCACCACATTCTGCGATCAGCAACGTTACACCATCCGGCAGCGCGTCGAGTTGTTGGTCACGATCTGCCAAGCTGTTCAGCATGCCCATCAAAAAGGAATCATTCATCGCGACTTGAAACCCTCCAACGTGTTAGTCACCATCAAAGATGGCCAGGCAGTGCCCAAAATTATTGACTTTGGCGTGGCAAGAGCGACTCACACCGACTTGGTCGAACAGGAACGAATGACTGAAGCCGGTCAAATCATCGGCACCTTCGAGTACATGGCCCCCGAACAAGCGGACTCCGCTAATGCCGATGTTGACACACGAGCGGACGTCTTCGCACTTGGCGCGTTGCTGTATGAGTTGTTGACCGGGGCCGCACCGATTCCAAAAGAAGATTTTCGCAAAGCCGGCATCGGCGAGCGCCTCAGGTTAATTCGCGAGGTCGAACCTGTTCGGCCCAGCCTGCGCTATGCCGGATTGGAAGATGTTGCTTCCCTTGCAGCTGATCGCCAGACTGGAGTCTCGCATTTGTCCAGACTCGTGGCCAATGAACTGGACTGGATCTGCCTGAAGTGTCTGGAGAAGGATCGCTCGCGGCGGTATGAAACGACCAATGCGCTTGCTCAGGACTTGCTGCGTTACCTCTCCGGCGAGCCTGTCCTGGCCGGGCCGCCGACGATGACCTATCGATTCAAAAAATTTGCAGCTAGAAACCGGAATATGCTTACTGTAGCTTCGGTTTTGGGATTCCTGCTGGTGGGTGCTTCCGTCATCAGTACCTGGCAGGCTATTCGCCTCGGTCATTTGCACAAACAATCGCA
>JAYVKA010000195.1:0-12866 GCA_043768885.1 Planctomycetota bacterium | reverse complement strand
GACATGGACGATCCGGCTTCTGAAATCAGCCGCATGCTTTCACTGCACAAGGTGACGGTTCGAAAGCCCGAACAGGGAACGTCACCAAAATTGTTTTATATCAACGGAGTCGATGTCGCGATGCGGCCCGGTGCTGCTGATCAACACAAAGACTCCTACATGTGGGCGGACATCGCCAAAGGGCATGGCGAACACGGATATTCCGGGGAGTCCGGCAAAACAGTAAGTCACTCGAACGGCCACGGAAATGCCACGGCCAAAAAATCGGCGTCCGGTGCAACACTTCGCGCAACCCAGCACCAGGGGCATGGCGTTCACGGCGACGGACAAAAGCACGAACGAGTCGCCGGCCAAATGGTGCAGGTCGCTTACAACGCCCAGCATCAGGTTCCCTGGCACTGGCCGGTCGCGGCCTATTTGGTGACAAAAGCGATCGGTGCGGGGGTCGTGATCCTGCTGGGCTTGTTGTGGGGCCTGAATCTGGTTCCGTTTGACCAGGCGACGGCTCTCGCGGTTGGGTTGACGTCGTTATTGTTCATCAGCATCACAACAGCGTTTCTGGTGTTTGACCTGGAAAAGCCCGAAATGTTTCTGACGATTCTGACTCGCCCGAATTGGAACAGCTGGCTGGCGCGGGGGGCCTTTATCCTGATTGGATTTACCGCCGTGGTTGCGCTGTGGTTTGGTCTGGAAGTTTGTGAATTCGCCGGATGGTTTAACGTAAATCAAGTGGTTCGTGCGATTCTGATGTGGTCCGGCGTTGGGCTTGGAATCGCCAGTGCGATCTATACGGCGTTTCTGTTTGGGCAGGCCGAGGGTCGTGACCTTTGGCAAAGTTCGCTGATGCCATTTCATTTGCTGGTCCAGGCTGTGATGGCCGGTGCCGGAGCCGTTCTGGTTCTCGACCTGCTGTTGCCGATTTCGTCTGCTGTCGCCAGCATTTCAGCGGTTGTTTTTGCGGTCTCGCTGGTGGTCGATCTGTTTGTGATTTTGTTTGGCGAGTTCGCGATGCCCCATGCCACGGAGATTGCGGCGAGAGCAGCGCGATCGATTACGCATGGCAAATACAAGAATTGGTTTTGGCAAGGCGCGATTGTCGCCGGGCATTTTGTTCCGATGGTTCTGCTGGGATTTGCTTCGATGACCGATTTCAGCCAGCTTGCTGGCGCCGCCGGAGCCGTTGCTGCCCTGGTCGGGTTGTATTGTTTTGAGTACGCGTTTGTGATGGCACCCCAGGAAATTGCGAACAGCTAGGAATTCCATGAGTCAGCCATCGAAACTAAACCGGATTCTCGCCTCGCTGCTGCGAACGAAATCCACCGAACCAGAACCGACTGGCCAGACCAACGCGGCTGGAACGGCCTTGCCGACTTTTCGAGCCGACAACGCGGTTCCCAAACAAGTTGACATGACGGTAGTCAAACATCCGGACGGCCGAATGAGTCAGTACCCACCCGTTTCGGAATGGGATGACTGGGTCGAGTGGGATGGAAAGCTGTGGCCCAAAAAAGTTGCCCGGCGATACATGCTCGTGCCAACCGTCTGCTTCAATTGCGAAAGTGCCTGCGGCCTGTTGGCATACGTTGACAAAACGACTTTGGAAATCAAGAAATTCGAAGGCAACCCGGTTCATCCTGGCAGCCGCGGTCGGAACTGTGCCAAAGGACCTGCGACTCACAACCAGGTTTATGATCCGGAACGCATATTGTTTCCCCTGAAAAGGGTCGGCGAACGGGGAGAGGGAAAGTGGAAACGCATCTCCTGGGACCAGGCCGTTGATGAAATCTCGACGAAGATGCGCGAGAGCCGTCAGCGACGCAACGACGGCATCATGTATCACGTCGGTCGCCCCGGCGAAGATGGTTATACGAATCGCTGCATCCAGGCTTGGGGCGTCGATGGGCACAACAGCCACACGAATATCTGTTCGGCCAGCGCGCGACTGGGTTACGCTTTGTGGTCCGGGTTCGATCGGCCCAGCCCCGATCACGCCAACGCTCGGGTCATCCTGTTGATATCGAGTCACCTCGAGTCGGGGCATTATTTCAACCCGCATGCCCAACGGATCATCGAAGGAAAGATGAATGGGGCCAAGCTGATAACGCTTGACCCGAGGCTGAGCAATACGGCGAGCATGAGTGATGTTTGGCTGCCGACTTGGCCAGGGAGTGAGCAAACGGTATTGCTCGCGATCGCCAATTATTTGATTCAAACCGGATCGTACGACCGGGAGTTTGTTCGCAGCTGGGTGAACTGGCGGGAAACGCTGGACGCAGTGCGGGACGGATGGTTGCCGGTCGCAGGTGATAAATTCGACAAAGTGTCGAAGGATTGGGAGTTCGACGACTTTGACCGCTTGCTGAAATTGCTTTACGCCGAATACACGTTCGAGCGGGCGGCGACCGAGTCGCAGGTTCCGGTCGAGCGCATCCGGCAAACAGCAAAATACATCGCCAACTGCGACGGAAAATTGGCGGCGCATACCTGGCGAAGTGCGAGCATCGGAAATCTCGGCGGTTGGCAAGTCGCGAGGTGCCTGTTTTTCCTGAACGTCTTGACCGGTTCAGTCGGCAACAAAGGGGGCACGTCGGGGAACAGCTGGAACAAGTTCGTCCCCAAACCGTTTGCATCGCCGCCAGCCCCCGAGGCATGGAACGAATTGCAAATGCCGGTCGAGTGGCCGCTGGCCCACTATGAGATGAGTTTTCTGTTGCCGCATTTCCTGGAAGAAGGCCGCGGGGACATCGACGTCTATTTCAGCCGTGTCTACAACCCGATGTGGATCAACCCCGACGGGTTTATGTGGTTGAAGCATCTTCGCTCGGAAGAATCGATCAAGTGTCACGTCGCGCTGACACCAACATGGAACGAATCAGCCTGGTTCGCCGATTATGTTCTTCCGATGGGGCACGCGGGTGAACGACACGACCTGATGAGCCAGGAAACCCACTCCGGCCAGTGGATCGCGTTTCGCCAGCCGGTCCGCCGGGTGGCGATGGAAAAACTGGGAATGAAAGTCAAACGCACCTGGGAAGCCAACCCCGGTGAGGTCTGGGAAGAAAACGAATTTTGGATCGACATTTCAGTCCAGATGGACCCGGACGGAACACTGGGCGTTCGCAAGTGGTTCAATAGCCCTTACCGCGATGGCGAAATCGTCACGGTCGAAGATTACTATCGCTGGATTTTCGAAAACAGCGTGCCGGGACTTCCAGCGGCCGCCGCAAAGGAGAAACTGTCACCGCTGGAATTCATGCGGAAATACGGCGTGTTTGAAGTCGAAAAGGAAAACTACCGGCCCTTCACCAAGCCAGTCGAAAAAGGGGGGGCCGAGATCAACGGGCAACAACTCGAAGGCTTTGAGACACCCAGCAAGAAACTTGAATTCTTCAGCCCAACGATGCACGAATGGGGCTGGAAGGAAAAAGATTACACGATTCCGTGGACGCTGAAGAGTCACGTTCATCCGGACAACATTGACGTGCCAAAAGGCGAAATGTTGTTGCTGCCCAATTTCCGGCTGCCGACTTTGATTCACACACGCAGCGCCAACGCGAAATGGTTGTACGAAATCAGTCACAACAATCCCGTCTGGATGAATCCGATCGACGCCCGGCGATTGGGTGTCGATACGGGCGAACTGATTCGTGTCGAAACGGAGATCGGATATTTCATCGACAAGGTCTGGGTTACTGAAGGAATCAAGCCTGGCATCATCGCCATGAGCCATCACTTGGGGCGTTGGCGTTTGCAGGAAGACACAGGCGTAAACCCTGGAATGTCAAATCTCGTAAGCCTCGAAGAAGACTCCGTGGGTCAGCACAAACTGAACATCATTCACGCGGCCCGCAAATGGAAAACATTTGACCCGGATACCAGTCGTGTCTGGTGGAAAGACGTCGGCGTTCACCAAAACCTGACGCATGCCGTTCATCCGGATCCGGTTAGCGGGGCCCACTGCTGGTTGCAAAAGGCGATCAATGTTCGCAAGGCAATCCCCGGTGAGAAGCACGGCGATGTTCACGTTGATACCCGCAAATCGATGGCGATCTATCAGGAGTGGTTGGCGATGGCCCGCTCGGCCAGCAAGTTCAGTCCCGACCAGACTCGTCGTCCGTACTGGTTGAAACGCCCGCTCAAGCCGCCTCGCGCGTTTTATGCGATGCCCGAAAAGCCCTGGGATTTGAATCGCCCGCATTCGAACGGCCATGTAAAATCCGAATCCGCAAAGCCCGACGCGGCAAAGGGAAAAACCAGTTGACGACGGCTCCGGAAATAACGATCGATAAACAAAATGTACATCTGGCGCGAAGCCGGTTCTACAGTTTGGTGTCGTCACTGTTTTTGGACGGGGTCATGGGTGCAAACCTCGAACTCCTGAAACAACTCGACGGTTTCGAAAACGATTTTGGTTCTGCGTTTGACCTGGAAGAATTGGCTGCGGTCCATTTTGATTTGTTTCAGATTCAGGTCGCACCCTACGAGAGCATTTTTTTGGACGACGCGGGAATGGTCGGTGGGGCGATTGCCGAGGCGGTGATGGATGCCAACCGCAATTTTGGATGCGTTGTCGAGGCCAACGAGTTCAGTCTGGATCATGTCGGCAACGAATTGAAAGTCCTCTCGAATTTGTGCCTGGCCGCCCAACTGGCCTCCAGCCGCAATTCGCAAACCGAATTGGCCCGTGCCGAACAGGCCCAACAAGAATTCTTGCACACGCATTTGTTGCGCTGGATTCACCCGTTCGTATTGGTTGTTCGAAGCCAGCCGGTCGCGCTTTTCCCGGGGCTTGCAGAGTTATTGCTGGAATGTCTGCACGAGCACGCGGAGTCTTTCGCGGAAATGCTTCCTGCAAGGTCGGACGAACAGCCTGAAAACGAGCCCAGTCCCCGGTTTTCATCGGCGAGGAAGATTGCGCATTGGCTTTCGTTGCCGTGCCAGTGTGGTTTTTTTCTGGACAAGCGGACGATTACCGCTTTGGGACGAAGTGCAGGATTGCCGTCCGGCTTTGGCACTCGGCAGGATATGATGGAGAACCTGTTCGAGTCGGCGGCACATTACTCCTCGGTTCCGCACTTGGTCGAGAACCTGAAATCGCTTGGTTCAGAAACTGAAGCGGCCTATCGTGAGTTTTCCGAAAAATGGCCAGCGTCGAAAAGACACCTTGATCACTGGATTTCGCTGACCACTCAAACGATGACGTTGCTGGACGAACTGATTTCGCCGGGTGAACGGGCCGACGAAACGGATGTGTGACCGGAATGCCGAAACGGAATAATGTCTGCTGATAACAATCAATCACTGGCCAAAGAACTGTTCGAAGAGACGCGGTCCTATTTCTTTCGGCCGTTCGATGTTATTCGCGGATTCCGTGCCGAGAATATCCGTTTCGATTTGCTGGCCGGATTGACAGTTGCAGTTGTCATGTTGCCCCAGGCGATGGCCTATGCCTTGATAGCCGAATTGCCACCGCAAATCGGAATCAACTCTGTCATTGTTGCGTCGGTGGTCGGTGTGCTGTGGGGTTCGTCGCGGTTTCTGCATACTGGACCGACCAACGCTGCGTCGCTGCTGGTGTTATCGACGCTGTTGACTGTCGCCGCGCCTGGAACGCCAGAGTACCTCGCGGCGGCTGGAGTGATGGCCGTGATGGTCGGCTTGATCCGGCTGTTTATGGGCCTGGCCCGGATGGGAGTCCTCGTAAATTTTGTTGCCGATTCGGTCGTGGTTGGTTTCACAGCTGGTGCCGGGATTTTGATTTGCATCAACCAGTTGCAGCATGTTTTAAAAATTGAAATTGAGCCGACGCCGCTCTTTTTTCAGACTTTGGACGAGCTGTTTCGGTCCAATGATCCGATTCATTGGTCCAGCCTGATCATTGGCCTTGGGACGATCCTCGCGATGCTGGTGATCAAACGCTTGCGTTCGTCGTGGCCCGATGCACTGATTGCGATCGTTGTAATGACTTTGATTTCGGGGATTCTGCGATTGGAACAGCGCGGCGTGGTGGTCGTTGGAACGGTGCCGGGAGGATTGCCTCCGATCGCGAATTTGCCTTTGCTGGATATCCATCTGATTCGAAATCTGGCTACGGGTGCGTTGGCTGTCGCGGTAATCGGCTTGGTCGAGGCGATGTCGATTGCCCGGGCGATTACAGCCAAAAGCGGCGACCGAATTGATGCGAACCAGGAGTTTGTCGGTCAGGGGCTGGCCAACATTGCGGCGGGATTGTATTCGGGCTACACCTGCTCCGGTTCGTTTACCCGCACGGCCGTGAATTACGCTTCGGGTGCGAGGTCGGCGATGAGCGTTGTCTTCGCAGCCGTTTTCGTGGTGGCTATTATCTGGATCCTGGCTCCAGCCGCAGCAATTATTCCGCGGGCCACGTTGGCTGGTTTGCTGATCGTGATTGGAATCCGGCTGGTGGATGTAAAGAAGATCGCCAGCGTATGGCGGATTTCGCGCGGCGATTCGGTAATCATGATTGCGACGTTTGCGGCGACATTGCTGTTACCACTGGAGTTCGCGGTTTTGACTGGAATTCTGGTTTCTTTTGGCCGGCATCTTGTGGATACATCCCGACCAGAAGTACAGACCCTGTTACCGGATGAAAATTACAAAGAGCTGATTCACCTTCCCGAAAAACCCGAATGTCCGCAGTTGGGCGTTCTCACGATTCGCGGCTCGCTCTATTTCGGTGCGACAGTTCATGTGGAAGACGAAGTTCGAAAACATGTCGAAGCGAACCCGGCCCAGAATTATTTGTTGCTGCATATGCAACAGGTGAATCGCTGCGATGTCAGCGGACTACGGATGTTGGAAACGCTGGTCGATCAAACCCGTCGGCGTGGCGGCGATTTGTATTTGACGGGAGTTCACCAGGCTGTTTGGCAACGAATGAAATTAGGCGGGTTTGACCGGCTGTTGGGGCACGACCATTTCCTGACCGAAGACATGGCGATCGAGCATTTGTTCTACATGGTCCTCGACCCTGCGATTTGCATTTACAAATGCCCCCTAAAAGTCTGGTCGCAATGCCAGACGCTCCCCAAAAGCGATCGGCTGGTTGGAATCGTTGATTTGCCGGATGCCCAGGAAATTCCGGCGACGCTCAGGATTGCACCGGCTGCGCTTTGGGAAATTCTGGGTAGCGACCAGGTTAACCGACCCGTGGTCATTGATGTGCGGGAGCGACCAGAGTATGAGCGCGGTCATATTCCGGATGTCGAACTAAGGCCAATGCCGGAGTTGTTGAGCCCTGACGCGGAATTGCCAAACGATCGGGATGTAGTGCTGGTCTGCCGCACGGGACGACGAAGCAGTCGCGTGATTGTTGCACTTCGGCGGCGCGGCCTGAATCGAATTCGGATGGTGGATGGCGGAATGATTGCGTGGCGGGAAGCCGGTTTGCCGCAAGTCATCGAATAGGCCAATCGGCAAAATGAACGGTCAGCCTGTCAATGTTCAAAGGGTAGTTGCAACTGACAATGAAACAGTGCAAAGTGATTTGGGAATCCCAAGCATTGTCTTTACACCTGGAGTCTGGTCATGTCAGTTGCAAAAGTTCTGGAAATCAAATCTTCTTCCAAAAAGAGTTTCGATGACGCGATGGCCTCGGGCATCAAGCGTGCTTCGAAAACGGTTCAAAACATCAAAGGCGCATGGATTTCCGAGCAGGAAGTTTCCATCGAGAATGGCAAGATCACCGAGTACCGCGTGCTGATGAAGCTGACATTTGTTTTGAAGTAATGTCAGCCGCGCGGTGGCGACAAATTGAAAGCGGAAGAATCGCGGGCGACCGGACTTATGATTCGGTTGCCTGTTCTTCGGCCGACGGCACAACCACGCGAGTCATGTAGAAGCCGCATTTGGGGCAAATCACATGAGTCGGCAGGCTGGTGCTGCACTTCGGGCAAATCGTGAGTGCCCGGGGCGTCAGGAAATCGTGGGCTCGCCGACTGCCGGTGCGGGAATTGGACTGTTTGCGCTTTGGAACTGCCATCGATAAACTGCCTAAATGAAACGACTGCTAACGGCTGGTCGATCCGGATACACATTTGGTTGACCACCGGCAAAAGGGGAATTCTAGCCAAAATCCGCATGGTTTCAACGGGAACACGCCGGAGGTGGAAAATAACGCCGAAATGGGCGAAATTCTGCCTTCGGACGCCAAAGTGACGCTGATCGTTGTCAGCTACCGTAACCATTCAAAATTCACTTCGGAATTGGATAACCAATGACCGGGGACCAAAAATCAGCACGCGAAACCTGGTTCGAAAGCAGGCATGTCCACGTTGTTTGGCAGAACGACGGGTGTATGCGGGCGAATCTGACGATTTGCGATCGGCGGAAGAAAGGGGACTCGAAATCTGGAGTGGAGTTGCCCGGACATTTGCTCACGGACCTGACTGAACTGGTCGATCATCCTGTTTCACGATTCGACGAAAACTACTCGGCCTGGTTGCCCAATGGCTGGCCCCGTCGACGGACCCAGTGCATTGCCAGCAGCCGGATCGGGCGACACCCCAAACAGCTTCCTTGGTGGAGCGACGCGGTTCGAACTTCATGCATGAACGGTTTTCGCGATGGTGCCGCAATGTTGACGGGGCAGGGTATGACGGCCGAGCCCTTTGTGCGGCGAATGGCCCAATTACTGAATTGCGAACTGGTTGATATCCGGATCGCGCCGCGAAACCCCGACAGCACTTGGTTTCGCAAGATCGCCGATGACGGTCCATCGAAAACACTTTTCCCAATGTGGATTTTTTCGACTGGGTCGGAACCAGCAACTGGGTTGATTGACCAAATCGCAATAGGGCTGGCCGATGCAGTTCGAGTTATCAAGGTCAGCGAAGACGGCAACGTCTTTCACGCTGTGCAAAAGCGATTGGATTTGACCGGAAACAGCGGAGCAGTGTGGCTGTTATCAGATGAACATTCCGCGAGTGAATCAGTGCGATTGGAGTTGCTGGAACAGGGTGCGGTCCAATGGCTGTTGCAGGAAGGAGCCAGGACCGGCGCCTCGCAATCGCATCCTGACACGGAAATCCAGTCAAGTGATGACCGCATCATGGATTTGCCAAATGACGCTGACGAGTTTCTCGCCCATTGGACACGGGAGAGAGGCCGACATCCGGGGATCGAAACCGACGACGAGCGAATCGACCGGCTGTTGTTCGGGTTTTCGCCTGATTCAGAAGGTGCGATCGGAGCCTTGTTGTCCATCATTTGTTCGCGTCGATTGCTGGCGGGTTCTTCGCTGACTCGCGATTCGACGCCAATAGTTTCTTTCACGGAAGTTCCTTTGGCCGAGTTTTCGTCGCGACGGACTTTTCGCTCGCATCTCGGCCGTTGGGATTTTGAACTGTTTGGGATCGCAATTCGAAAGGCGGCGTTACAAAAAGTGGGAGCACGGCCCGTGATCTACGGTGGAGAATCCGCTTGGTCCGGATTGCAGGAACCGGATCGACCCTGGTTTCAATTGACTGGCAGCGATTCGGATTCGGCATCCATCGACTGGAGCAAGGAAAGAGAATGGCGAATTGCCGGCGACCTCGATCTTGCGCGAATTGCACCGAACGATTTGTTCGTGTTCGTTCCTGATCGGGAGGCAGCCAAAAAGGTAACCGGATTCAGCCGCTGGCCCGTCGTGATTCTGCCACGAAAACCTGTGCCAGCAGATTGAAATCGACCCATCACGGCTGGTACAATCGGAGCTTTGAAATCCAGTCCGTCGATTTTTCGAGGTGCAGAAATGGCAACAGTTTCCGAATCCCCAACCGCAAAGGTCGTGATGCGTCCCAAGATTCGCAAGACCCAGTTGTTGATCGGCGGCAAATGGATGGATGCTGCCAGCGGCAAGACATTTGAAACAGTTTGCCCGGCGACCGAAGAAAAAATCGCTGACATCGCCGAGGGTGACAAAGCCGATGTCGATCTGGCGGTGAAAGCAGCCCGCAAGGCGTTCGAGTCCGGCCCATGGAGCACAATGGATGCTCGCGATCGTGGCCGATTGATGTATCGGTTGGCTGATCTTATCGAAGAAAACAAGGAAGAACTGGCGGCATTGGAATCGCTCGATAACGGCAAGCCGATTCGTGACGCGCGGGCGGCCGATGTTCCGCTGACGATTGATTGTTTGCGATATTACGCCGGCTACGCCGACAAAATTCATGGCCAAACGATTCCGATCCGTGGCAAGTATTTCTGCTACACGCGAAAGGAACCAGTTGGCGTTGTGGGGCAGATTATTCCCTGGAATTTTCCCATGCTGATGGCAGCCTGGAAATGGGGTCCAGCCCTGGCTGCAGGTTGCACGATCGTGATGAAGCCCGCCGAACAGACGCCGTTGACCTGTTTGCGAATGGCCGAGTTGGCGATGGAAGCCGGCATTCCCGAAGGAGTCATCAACGTGATTCCGGGTTACGGCCCGACCGCCGGCGGTGCTTTGGTCGATCATCCGGGTGTGGACAAGATCGCATTTACAGGCGAGCACATCACCGCGCAAACCATCATGCGAAACGCGGCGGCCACGCTAAAACGGTTGACGTTTGAGCTTGGCGGCAAGAGCCCCAACATCATTTACGCCGACGCGGATCTGGAAGCCGCTGCGGCCGGTGCTTTCTTTGGTCTTTACTTCAACCAGGGCCAATGCTGTTGTGCAGGCAGCCGCGTTTTCGTCGAAGACTCGATTCACGATGAATTCGTCGAGCGAATTGCCAGCATGAACACCAGGCGAAAACTGGGTGATCCGCTCGATTCCTCGACCGAGCAGGGCCCGCAAGTCGATAAGGCCCAGTTCGACAAGATTATGAAAATGATCGAAACAGGGCGAAAACAGGGCGCGCATTGTGTCTCTGGCGGCGAGCGGTACGGTGATCGCGGATTCTATATCCAGCCAACCCTGTTCACCAACGTACGCGATGAAATGGAAATCGCCGAGAAGGAGATCTTTGGCCCGGTCATGTCTGTTCTGAAATTCAAGAACACCGACGAACTGGTTGGCCGGGCGAACAATACGTTCTACGGACTTGCCGCTGCGGTGTGGACTCGCGACATTGGTAAAGCGAATCGCCTGGCCGCTGAACTGCGGGCCGGCACCGTCTGGGTCAACTGCTACGACGTCTTCGACACCGCCGCCCCCTTCGGCGGCTTTAAAATGTCCGGCCAGGGCCGCGAACTGGGCGAAGAAGGCTTGAAGCCGTACCTCGAAACCAAAACGGTTACGGTTGCTCTTGATTAGGTTTCCGATTGTTAACAAGGGCGGTTCAGTTTTTGGGCCGCATTTTTTTGTTCGTTTTGGGTTGCTGCCAAGTTATTCGAGTTGTGTAAACCACCAGCTGGAACCATTCGATGAAAAATGTACGAGGTGCTTTGTGGTCTCGTATCCTTTTCGTCTTCGTTTTGATGGCGACCGGCGTTGGAATTCTGCGAGCAACTCAGGAGGTCGATCAACCACTGAATCGAGTGAATGTTCACGTGCAGGACCAGGATTCGAGGCCCGTTGCCGGAGCGAATATTGAAATCCGCCTTTGGGCAGGCAGCGGATGGAAAGAAACAAATTGCAAGGCCGAAACCGGTGCCGATGGCGCGTTCGTATTCGAGGATGTGAACATCGAGGGTTATGCAGCGGTGCTGGTCACTCATTCGGGGCATTCATCCCTGTTGCAGGACTTTTCGTTTGAACGGGGAAAATCGAGCACCGTTTCCTGCATGCTTCTTCCCCCGATGATTAGTTCCATCCAGGTGTTGGCGCCAGATGGCAAGCCCTTGGCGGGTGCCGAAATTTCCCGGCTGACGGTTTCGAATCCCAAATCGGGCGTGAAAATGGTCCTTGGAAATACTGAGTTGCCGATGTTTGGCGGTGGAGCGGTCGAAGATTTCCAAAGTGATGAGAGTGGCCGGATTCAATTGCCACCGTTGCCTTCGGGCAGTGTTGTCAGTGTCGAAGTCAACCACCCGGAATGGCGAACCGGGAAGCTGGCGGAGGTGGAACTTTCGGACTTGCAAAACACAACAGTCGTGCTTGAAAAGGGAACGATCGTTACGTCGCGGTTTTTCGGGGACTCCGCGACTTTGTCTGAACTTGAAGGCAAACGGGTTCGAGTGTTGTTTTCATCCGGTCCCGGAAGATACAGAATTGTTCACTCGCATGTGATCCGGGACGGCTCAATAACATTCTGCGTGGAGCCCGGTCAGTACAGCGGCCTGTCAGTTTATCTGGAAGGCTTTTCGCTCACTCCTTCGATTCCCGGCAACTTGGAGAGCGTTGAGTTTGCAAACATCGAAGTCGCTGACAGAATTGAACGAAGAATGTTTGCGAGAAGACGCCATCCGGCTCGCGGTCGGGTTGTAAACGGGGCCGGGAAACCAGTTGCCGGCGCAACCGTTATGGCCGAGTCGGAAAACTTGTACGCGGATGCCAATGGAAACCCGGCAACCCTTCCCTATTTCGAATGGGACACGAACCTGGCAACAACAGACGCAAATGGCTTCTACGACGTTCAGCTTCCATACGGAAAAACAAAGATACGTGTCGAATGGAGCGATTACTATTCTGATCCGGATTCCCGGCAACTTGTCTTTGATCATGAGACGCAACTTCCCGACCACATTGTAAAGCCCTATCCCGTCATCGCAGGTACCGTTGTCGATGAAAACCAAAAACCTGTAGCGGGTGCCGTCGTACGACCGGTCACCTACTTTGGCGAGTCCGAGTATTTACGGGCCGATGGCAACGGAGAATTCCGGATGAAAGTAGAGCAGTTCGAATTTGATCCAATCAAAAAAGAACGAAAGTTGTCGAGGGATTTGATTGCGTTTGATCCGTACGGCAATCTTTGCAGCATCACAACGGTCGATCTAAA
>JAYVKA010000194.1:0-17308 GCA_043768885.1 Planctomycetota bacterium | reverse complement strand
CCAACCTGCCGTGTGCCTTGTCCGGCGGTACTGTCGCCGCTGAATACCTGAAGCAGAAGCTCGGTGTCGGCTTCCGCGAAACCACCGCGGATGGCAGGTCAGCAGGCGGCGGGAACTAACACCGACCTCCTCTGATCGCGAATTAAAAAAAAGAACGGCTGCCAAACACTCCGGTTTTGGCAGCCGTTCTTGTGATGACTTCCGAATTGATCGATGTCTTATCGACCCGGAAAGCTATACTCCGAGTTCATTGGATCGAAATCCTTGTCGGTCAGTCCGACATTGGTTTCGATTTGAATGTAGGTGTACTCTTCCTGGATTTGGGGATCGGCACCGTGGCTGGTCGGCCAGTCCCAGGCACAGTATCGAACGGGGACCTGATGTTCGTCGTCGATGAATACCTGGGCTTTGTAAAACTCGTAAGGATCACGCTTGGTATCGTGAACCACTTCGATCATGGTGCAAACACGACCGTTGATCTTGGCTCCTGTTCGGTAGTCGACGGTGCATTCGCCAGCGGCGCGGTCCCGTTCGGCTTTTTCGATCAGCTTTTCAACCAGGTTTTCCAGACCAGCTTCGTAGATCGGATGACGGTTGCCCTGCATTGCAAGCCAGCCATCGGGATCAAGGTGGAAAGTTTTCATACCGGTGATTAGGCCGGTTTCATGGGCCATGATCTTGTTTTCGTTCTGTCCTTCGACCCAAATCACTTCACGGCCGCTGACTGATTTTGGTTTCAGGAACTTCATGTAGACGCTGAACGGAACACTGCCTTGTTCGTTGGTGCGATCGTTCCGGATTTTGATCCGCATGTAGTTGGCTTCTCCCAGAACGCCATCGACGGTCTCGCGTTTGACCAGAATTGCGGTGTAGTCGTGGATGTTGGCCTTCATTGAAGACAGGCCGTTGTGTGCGATTTCGATTGCATTATCCAGCGGATGCGGGACACGCGATGAAGACGACGCTGCATTTGCGGGGACTGCGTTGGTGCCGATTGGCAGAATGGCCTTGGATTCATTGGCCGACTTTGCGGGCGTTGTGTTGCGGGCTACTTCCACCGGTTTTTCGTCTTCGTTGGGCTGTGCCAGACGGGAAACGCGGAAAACCGGCTCGACGATTTGTTTCGAAGTTTCCTGGGCCGACCCGGTGGACCCAAACCCCAGAAGAAATGCCGTTGCAGTGGCGGCAGCCACGAATTTGTCACTTGCTTTGCGAAATACCATCCAAACCTCCATGTATTTGACCACCAAACTTCCATGTGTTTGGTGGTTGGGCCGGGAAATTCCGGTGATTTCCCGCTTTGTTATGCGAAAGCCCGACCCAATAACTGCCGGGAATCTATCGTTCCAGGTGGTTTGGAACAATGGAATCCTGGAAATGTAAAGAGGCAAGCCGATGTCTGCCAGCTAGCAATCCGGTCGCAAAGTACAGGCGATGTTCATAATTATCGCCAGGTGTCTGCCCGTGAAAGCAACCGTTCTGATTCTCCAGTCCGGACATTCGTTCTGCCTGTCCCAGATTTCCAACGCTTACTCAAAATCCGGCCCATTCATTGGCATTAGCGGCAAATTCTCCTGGAAAATTACTGCTAAAATTTTCATCACGCTTGTGGCGACCCACTCGCTTTTAAAAAAACAACGCTGGAGAAGTCAACATGATCTGGTCCTGGGCTCGAAAGTCGGTTTTGGGATTCGCGGTTACTTTGGCTGCTTCGATTCCTGCATTCGCCCGGCAAGCCGACTTGGTGATCACCGGCGGAACCATTCGAACGATGGACGCTTCGCAGCCTGTCGTCGATTCGATTGCCATCATCGGAAACGAAATCGTTGCGACCGGATCGGCAGCAAAAATCGGTGAACTGGTAAACGTTCAAACGAAGATCATTCGGCTCGAGCCCGGCCAGATTGCAATTCCCGGGCTGATTGAAAGCCACGGACATTTTCTGGGACTCGGCGAATCGTTGATGATGCTCGACCTGGCCGGAGCAAAAAAATGGGACGACATTGTCGAACAGGTTCGGGAAGCGTCTGAGACGGCACCGCCTGGCAGCTGGATCATCGGTCGAGGATGGCACCAGTCGAAATGGAGCGAGGCTCCGGCCGGATCGATCGGCGGATACCCGGACAGTCGCGGTCTGGACATGGCCGCCCCAAACAACCCGGTCTTGTTGACTCATGCCAGCGGACACATGAGCATCGCCAACGGTTATGCGATGCGACTAAGCGGCATGGACACAAACAGCCAGCCACCAGCCGGGGGTGAACTGCTGCGCCGCGAGGACGGCGAGTTGAGCGGCGTATTGCGAGAGACGGCCCAGGGAATGGTCCAACGGGCCTTGGCCCAGGATAGTGCGAAGATGACGGCCGAAGAGTCGATGGCGAAGCTGGAACGAGCCGTTCAATTGGCGGGCGAGGAGTGTTGGAAAAACGGAATTACAAGTTTTCACGACGCCGGGTCATCGGTTTCATCGACGCGACAGTTGCAGCGGATGGCAATGCAACATCGCTTGCCCGTCCGGTTATACGTCATGGTTCGCGATTCGCCGGAAATGATTCGGGAACGAATATCGCTGGTCAAGTCGATTGGGCTGGGCGATGAGTTTTTTACTTGCCGGTCCCTGAAACGATCGATCGATGGAGCTCTCGGACCACACGGAGCCTGGTTGCTGGCACCCTACGCTGATTTGACTGGCTCCTCAGGCCTGAATACCGACAGCGTTGAAGTTGTTCGCCAAACGGCAGAACTGGCGGCCGAAAACGGTTTGCAAATGTGTGTGCATGCAATTGGTGACCGGGCGAACCGGGAAGTGCTGGACATGTACGAAGAGTTGATCAACAAGAAAACGCTGAGGGGCGATCACCGTTGGCGAATTGAACATGCCCAACATGTTCATCCGGACGACATCAAACGATTTGGCGAATTGGGAGTCATCGCCGCGATGCAGGGAGTTCATTGCACTTCGGATGCGATCTTTGTGCTCCAGCGTTTGGGGGCCTTAAGGGCAGAACAAGGTGCCTACGTCTGGCGGTCGCTGCTGGACAGTGGTGCCGTGATTTGCAATGGAACTGACGTGCCAGTAGAGCGAATCGACCCGATTGCATCGATCACAGCGTGCGTGACAAGACGTCTGGCCGACGGCGCAACATTTTTTCCGGAACAATGCATGACCCGCGAAGAAACGCTGCGCAGCTACACGATCGATGCAGCGTGGGCTGCTTTTGACGAAACACGCAAGGGAAGTTTGGTCCCAGGCAAGTTGGCCGATATCACGATCTTGTCCAGGGACATCATCGATTGTTCAGACGACGATCTGCCCAAAACGAAAGTGGTTCAGACGATCATCGGTGGCAAAGTTGTTTTTGAAGACAAGGATGGCGGATAGATGGCCTTTTTGATTGAATCGATACGGCAAATCCTAGAATTTCATGCGAATTCCGAAGACCACCGAATCACCTGACAGGTCAATCCTGTTCGGGCTGGTTGTTATTTGCGGTGGCAATCCCGGTCCTGCACTCGTCGTAGAATCCAGCGAAAGCATCAGGGGGTTTGTGTCCATAACCCGATATTCTCCGAAAAAATCCAGTTTGGAAGTCACTCGCCAGGACGCGCCAAATATAAATTGCCAAGCTAGTGATGAATCAATGTCGTAATTTGCCGTACCTGGTCGCGGTGGGAAGGCCAGAAAATCTGCATCAGCGCGGAGAAACCCGATTCCGGCACCGACATAAGGCGTAACTTTCTTCACCGGAAATCGAACGAAGTCCCAATAGGCGTTGGAGAACCCGGTAATCGTAGTCAGTTGGCCTTCCACGGTCCGGTTGAGTGGATTGAGAGGAAATCCACGGTTAGGCGTTCGGTTGATCGACACGTCATTCGACTGGAGAGACAACTCAAAATCGGTTCGCAGGTTTTGCCCCTGATAAATGCCCAGTCGGCCTCCGATGGAATATCCGCCTTTGTAGTCAAGCCTTGAATCGAATGGCGGAAAAAAATCCAGTTGAACAACTCTGTCGCTTTCGAAATTATTGGTCCCTCCGAACAAGTCCAGATAAAATAGCGGACTGCAACAGGTTTGGCTGAATTGCATAGTACTACCGGTCTGCCATTCTTCGGGAACACTGTATTGTTCCGGGTTGTTCTGATCGACCCAGGAGTTTCCGTTCGGTTGAACGACCGGTTCGGCACTGGCCGGAAATTGTTGCATGGGTAAGGCCAGCCCAGGTGAGCAAGCCTCGGGTTGGGGTTGCGAATATCCAGGAAAGTTATTGGGTACCGGTTGAAGGTCAATGATCTCCGGCATGTTGATGGAGGGCAAGTCGCCCCTTGAACCAGGCAAAAGAGGAAGAGCTTGGCCAGCATTCGGTGTTGCTGATCGCGGGTCGCGACTTGGCGGTTGGCGGTTGTTGATCGAACCGGGGCGTGACGAAACATCCGGGTCGAACGGATTCACTTCTTCGTCCGGTTTTTGTTGTGCGTTGCCTTGAGGAAGAATTTGTGGTTGCTTGTCTTGTACGAAGAAGCTGGCCGGGGAAACTTGTTGATCGATGATCACGGGCGGCAGAGCCTGAGATTTCGGAACAGGTGGGGCCTGCAACAACAACCGCGCCTGGTTACCGTCTGAAGTTGCAATAGAACTGGACTCTTGAGATTCCGACGCCGGAGCAGTTATTGGCTCGCTGGCGGTCATCCGAATCGTCGCGCGATTTCCATGGGAACTCTGTGCGCTCGCTGATTCATGCGACAGAAACAGCAAGAAAGCGAAAACAGCGGCGGTCGTGAGTCGAATGGCTGGCATGGTGGGCTTTGGGGGCGAAGTGACATTGTTCGCAGTCATCCCGACAGGCGCGCAGCACCGTCGGTCGGTCCAGGGCCCCCCCTGAACAACGTAATCGGCAAAGTCGATGCAGTTTCTGTAATCGATTCGATAGAATTATTTTGACAGACAGCGTTCCAACTAAAACCTCACGTCAAAAAGTTTTTCAGACAAAACCCACTTGGATCCTTTCGAAACGCCCGCACCTCAATTACGAAGCCCACACATCCCATTCAACCCATCCGCCCCATTTCACGCCAAAAAGCTTTTAATTCACGGGCGCAGTAGAGCTGCACGCTGGCCGATAAGATACATACAAATTCCCGGCAATTGTTGTGAACTGGCAGATTCGTGAGCCAGTTGCCGCCGAAAAGACTTAGGGCCCGTCAGGTTTCGCCCGCTCGCCGTTTCACGCATACAATTCATCACGACTTGCCAAAAAGTTTGACGGCGACAACATGAAATTTGATGACCGATTGTTCCAGCACGATTTTCCGAACGGCCTGACACTGGTCGCGGACTACATGCCCTGGCTACAGTCGGCGGCGTTCTCGATCGCGATTCCAGCGGGTTGCAAGCTGGACCCGGCCGGCCGATTCGGACTTTGTAACCTTTCCTGTGAACACGCTTTTCGCGAAACCAAAACGTTGTCCAGTCGCGAGCTGGTCGAGACTCTGGACTTGTTGGGGTGCGATTATTATTCCAGTACCTCGGTGATGTGCACTTATTTTGGAGGTGCACTTCCGGCAGTTCACCTGGACCAGGCTTTGCCGGTCTACGCAGACGTCGTGATGAATCCGCGTCTTTCGGAGGAATGGCTGGAAGAAGCCCGTATGTCGTGCATTCAGGAAGTGGAATCGCTCGAAGACGATTTGCCGTCCAAAGTCATGTCGCTGTTGCGAATGCATCACTACGGCGATCCATGGGGACGAATTCCGGAAGGAACCGTTGATTCGCTTGAAACAATTTCTCTGGACGAGATCAAACAGTTCGTTTCAAGGTCCTATGTGCCCAGGGGAACAGTCATCGCTGTCGCCGGTCAATTCGATTTCGAAAAATTGCGGGATCAGATCGGAACGCTCTTTGGCGCATGGAAAAATCCTGCAGGTGAATCGACCAACGGATTTGTTACGGCCCTGACCGGACTGGAATCCCACATCCCGTTCCCAAGCAAGCAAACACATATCGGAATCGCCTGGCCAGGCGTTGCCTATGACGACGACGACTGGTTTTTGGCTCGTGGAGCGGTCGGCGTCTTGAGTGACGGAATGAGTTCGCGGCTGTTTCGCGAGGTACGTGAAAAACGGGGGCTGTGTTACAGCGTCATGGCGAGCTGTCATGCGATTCCTGGGCGGGGTTCCTGTTTCGGTTATTGCGGTACGACGACGGAGGCCGCACAACAGGCCCTGGATGTAATGCTTGCCGAAATCTCAAGGCTGCAGGATGGAATCAACGAAGACGAACTGCGCCGCTTAAAAGTCCAGGTTCGCAGCGGGCTGATTATGCAGCAGGAATCGTGTCGGTCCCGGGTTGGCACGATGATCAGCGACTGGTTGTTGCTGGGCCGGTTGAGACCGGTCGATGAACCGGGCCGGAGAATGGAAGCGATCACCGTCGATCAGATGAACCGGTATCTGACAGCTCATCCCGCCGGTCCCTTTCAACTGGTTACGTTGGGCGAAACCCCTTTGGAAATTGCGCGTGCAGTACCGACAACACACACTTGATAACGGCCTGACGATCCTGGCTGAATGCAACGACTTGGCGCATTTTCTGTCGCTTGGTTTCTTTGTCCGTACCGGTGCGCGCGACGAGGCGATTGAGGATGGCGGAGTCAGCCACTTTCTCGAGCATATGGTCTTCAAGGGTACGAATGCCACATCTGCCGATGAAGTCAATCTGTTGCTGGATGACATGGGCAGCAGCAGCAATGCCCGAACCGGCGAAGAGAGCACCATTTATCACGCCTCGATTCTGCCTGAATTCCAGTCGCCGATGGTCGGTCTGCTGGCTAACCTGATGCGACCGGCCTTGCGCGATGAGGACTTTGAAACGGAAAAGAAAGTCATTATCGAAGAAATCATGATGTACGACGACCAGCCACCATGGGGCGGCTACGAGCGATTGATGCAGGATTACTTTGGAGCACACCGGCTGGGACAAAGCGTCCTTGGATCGGTGGAATCGGTTACCGGACTGACTCCGCAGCGAATGCGGCAATATCACGCCAGTCGATACTCGCCCGACAACATGGCGCTGGTTGTTTCGGGCAAAACCGATTTTGACCGTCTGGTAACGGACACCGAACAGATTTGTCGCAAATGGCAACCGCAATCGACTGGCCGGGAAATTGTGTCAGCCGCTCCGCATCCGGGCCTGACAACGATGGTCAAAGACGAGGCACATTTGCAGTATCTGATTCATCTCGCTCCAGGACCTTCTGTGGATGACGAGGACCGATACGCAGTACGGCTGTTGAGCATGATCCTGGGTGATACCAGCGGCAGCCGCGTTTTTTGGGAAATGCTGGACACCGGGCTCGCCGAATCGGCGGGCATCGGCGGGTACGAATATCTCGGAACCGGATTAATCATGTCCTATTTTTGCAGCATGCCGGAAAAGGCCCCGCAGAATGCCGAAATCCTTCATCGCATTCTCGCTAATGCGGTCCATGGTGTCTCCGAACGGGAACTTGAAATTTCGAGACAGAAAGTAGTTAGCCAGATTCTGTTGGCCAGCGAAAAAACCAACTCCCGAATGTTCTCAGTCGGCGGTCAGTGGTTGAACGGACATCCGTTTCGAACTCCATCCGAAATCGCCGAGAGTTACCGGCAAGTGACTCTGGACCAGGTCAACGAAGTCGCGTCGAGGTGGCAATTGACGAAGGGACGAACTTTGACATCCGGTTCGCTGGGTAATCTGGTTTGGCCCGCGTAAAGAGGGCAGCTTCTCGTCCACTACGGTCCAACCGAAAACAAGGACGACCCGGACTTCGTGTGCTTCAGCAATACAAAAAAAGCGGGACGAATTCGTCCCGCTTTTGTCATTGATGCTTTCTGTCAGACTTCCTGCTCAGGTCGCTTTATTTGGTCTCGTCCATAATCTTGTTCAGGAAAGTCCGTCGATCTTCCGGTGCTCCCGTCAGCAGCAGTTTGCCGCCACCACTGAACAATTTGTCCAGGGCCTCCGTGGCCTTGGCTTCGTCCAGCAATCCCTTGCGGAAAAACGCGACGACTTCGACTGCGATTCGCAAACGGTTTGTGTCGTCCACAGAAGCAAGCAAACCATTTAGCCGATTCTCCACATGCTCCGTTTTCAGTCCACCTGGCAAAGGCTGGGCCACGAATAGCTTGTCAAATTCCTCAAAAAACTTGTCGATTTCCGTTCCGATAATATTCTTGCCGCTTTTTTCGTCGATCTCGTTTTGATTGACGTTGTGCTTAATCGCCTTGGTCTGAATGACCACCTTGTCCGGAGTTTTGGAATCTCGAAGATTGTACAGCCGCAAATTGGTGTTACTGAAATTCTCGTTGCGTGATTCCTGAACCTTGATGTCAATATGGATCAAAAGGTCAAGGCCTTGTTCTTTGGCAGCTGCGACCAGTTCTTCGCGTTTGCCTTCATTCAAACAAACGACACCCGGCAAAACGGAACAGTATTTTTCGTTATTTCGCTTTGGAATCGCTTTGGCAGGCGACTCTTCATCAGATTTGTCGGGATCCTCTTCAGAATCCTCATTTTCGGAACCCCGGGCCGCAGCCCGGTCATCGCCATCGTCCAACACTTCACCTGGACGAACACCGGCAGCTCCCCGTCCGCCAGCGCGGCCTCCTGCAGCTGGCGGTTCAGTGGCCGCATTACCCGAATCACTGGTTGAATTCCCGTTCGGATCAACCACGTGAATTTTATCGAGGTGGGTCAAGGCGGAACCCAGTCGTCCAGTTCCCATTCGGGACTCGAGATTATCAACCAGTTCTTTGTTCAGATTGCCGGCGTATCTTTGCAGGAATGGCATGGCACCCGTTCCTGGCAACGGGAATTCCACGAGCGGTCCAGTTCTCGGTGGTGGGTCCGGTTCATCCGGCCGGTATTCAGGCATTCGCTGAGCCACAACGCCGGCTCCGACCCCGCCCGGTGCGCCTTCGGGTTTCGATCCCAGTGAAAGCAAATCACCGTTGTAATTGCGGCTATTGTAAGTAACGCCAATTCCAATTCGCAAAAAGTGTCGGGGTTCGAGCAAACCAGGATACCAGTCGAAGGTGAATTTTTCGAATGCCTTATCATCCTCCAGCGCGTTCAACAAAATGCATTTCATGGCCGCTTTGTCGGAATACCACATGTTGTGATAGGCGGCATAGCTCATGAACTGCGGTTCATCCGTCGTGTTCGACTGGGCTGCTGACAAGGGCTGGCTCAGCGTGCCAACCAACAACGCGGAAAGGATTGCAGCTGCAATATGACTGCGCCAAAAATTGCGAGCAAGACTTTGTCTCACTGGTTCGTCCTCCAGAAAAAAATAGTGCGCCCTGATGACCGTCGAATGCATGAATTTGCAGGCTCCCAAAACGGAACCCATTCATTCCGCTGCAATAAACAATTCTCCTGCCTTCCACTCTATCCGCTTGCGCAGCCTGGCAGGTTGCCGACCAAGCTGCCTTCAAAAGTTCGGAGAATCCTCGCCGGTTGAACAGGATTATAGCCGACTTCAAGGCCACTTTCCAATCACACAACAAGAATTTCCTTTGCAATTTACCGGGGAAAAAGATCCTGGCTTCGATGCGTGGCAATCGGATAGGGCGTTCAACGGGCCCAATTTGGCGGGCCAATCGATCGACGAATCCTACAGCCTTTTCGCCTTGACCGAAAATCTCACAGTCAGCGAGCTTGTGACAGTGATCTTGCTGCCGACCAGCGTCGATTCCCCGGCGTTTGCAGCGTTTGGTCCCCAACTTACCGTTGGAAACACCGCATCCGATTCCATTTCGAGCGAATGAACTTCGCCCAGCTCTATTCCGCTGAGCGACGCGAGGAAAGCCGCTTTTTCCCTGGCGTCCTCAAACGCTGACCGTGCAGCTTCCTTTTCCGCCGCTTTCCGGTCCGATGCAGTCGCGGAAACGACTCCTGCCATCATGCCCGACGGATTGTACATGTCTGTCATCAACGATCCGGGACGGGCCTTGGCCGATACAGCTGCATCGACAATTCGAGTCAACTCCCCCAGCCTCGCATCCGTAACACCCGACTCGCCGACTTTCAATTTGACTTGAAAACTTTCCGATATCGAAGACGTTCCGGTTGCCCCTTCCTGAATTCCTCCATCGCCAAAGACCATGGCCTGCATTTGGTTCATTTGGCCATCCCCAACGGTCTTTCCCTGGAACTCAAGCGTCACTCCCGGAAAATCCATTGGGTTCAGAGTGTCTTCGATCCGTTGTCGATTCCTTTGAAACTCAGCGAGCGCACCAGCCACTGTCTCTGCGGAACCATTCACACTGAAAGTTGCAAGTATCGTGTCGGGAACCAATTCAACGGAACCGATTCCAATCACCGTGATCAACCGCTCCTGGCCGAACGCCAATTCCGAACCTGCCAACACAACCAACAGTGCATACGCGCCGAAATTCCATCCGAATCCAATCATCAAACTGTTCCCATACGAGTTGCAAAAGCATGTGACCCCAAAACTTCAACATTCTAACAAACCCGCTGTTTGATTTGTTGGGCCAGAAAATGCGATGTCGCACAAATGGTCACCATCGGATTCACACCAAGCGAACCCGGAAAGACACTCGAATCGCAAACGAAAACATTTTCCAGCCCAAACGCCTGTCCGCAAACATCAACGACACCCCGTTGCGGTGAATCCGACATCCGGCAAGTTCCCATTTGGTGGGCACTCCACAACTTTTGTAACTCCCGACGTTTCGTATCCGGAGATTGACCCTTTCGCACACCGTCAAAACGCCATTGCGGTTTGTAGGCCGCGACCGCACCGGCCTCGCTCATGATTTTGATTGCAAGGTCGATTCCAAATTCCATCCCATGCCGCTCGGCCGCTGCCAACTGGTAATCAATCACCGGACGTCCCGCACCATCGATCGTTACTGAACCGCCACTTCGGTCACCAACCAGGACGAGCGTGCCGGACCAACAGGCAAGTGACCGGGTCATCGCAGCGAACTCGCCCGACGAACGCCACGGAAGCGACATCATTGCCAACCCTCGCGGGAAAAACGAATTCTCCAAAATCACCGAAGGCATTTTCCCCGATGAATCCTCTTTCGCGTCGATTACACAGGACTGAATCGGACCGCCCCGCCAACGAAGCGGGCTCGCGAACGCCGCCGGAACAATCACCGATGGATGCACCGCCAGATGCTTTCCAAGATGAGGACTGGAATAGCCACTCCGCATCAAAATCGATGGAGTATGAATGGCCCCGGCAGCGAGCACGCAGTTTCGGAACTTGATTTCAACCGTCTGCGGTTCTGCTCCACGCCTGGCAATCTGTGCCACGGCAGAATTCGCCTTGCGGCCATCCAGTTTCAATCGACTGACTCGGCAATCCGGCAACAAAAACACGCCCAACCTTGATGCATCGACCAGCCACGTCGAACGCATGTCCTTTTTTTTGCCAGTCGAACATCCAAACTGGCATCCCTGGCAATCGGGACATTGATCCGTGTTGGTTTCGACCGGGCGGACAGTCAGCCCTAACCGCCGTGCTCCGTCTTCCAACAACTCGTTCGCTTCATTTTTCGCCACCGGCTCCTGAAGAAACAGCCTGCGCCGAACCGCAAAAAGGCTGTGCCGAAAAACATCTCCCCCCACAAAATCGTAATCGGTGTCGCGCGACCATTTCTCGAGAACCCTTTGCGGCGGGTCCAGGCAAGTCCCCCAGTTCACAATGCTCCCGCCTCCTAGCGCCCGACCAGCGGATATCACCACCGATTCCGGACGGGAACTGTAGGCATTGAATGTCTCGATCAATCGCCGACTGGCTTCCGCCTCGGTCAATCGATGGCCGTCGGAAATCAGACTCCCTTGGTCGACCAGCAAAACACTTTGCCCCGTCTCCGCCAACTCCGCCGCGATCACCGCACCGGCTGGCCCCGAACCGATCACGAGCCAGTCACAGGCCAGTTCCGTTTGACCGGGCCGCACGTTTGCGATTTCGAATTGGCCATGTTCGCCCGACCCATCGCTGGCTGGTTTCACCGTTTCAAAATACTGGCCGCCGGAAATTACAGTCGACGCCGCAAAAACAACTTGCCGGTACAGCGATTGCGCAATCCCGCACCAGGTAGACCGGGAGGAAGCGAGAATTTTTCCCAGCACAATTTCGCGCCGCGCCGATGGCAGTCGCGAAAACCGCTTCAGCCCCGCCCCATACCGGATCATCCCGCCCGGAGTCGCCAGCCGCCGGAGAAACAGATTGATTTGTTTGCGGACTGCAGGATCAAGCAGGACCACACGCCGGGCGAGCGATTCGGTGAATTCCGTCAGTGAATTCCCGGCTGAAGCCGACAGCAGATCCCCCAGAATCGTCTCGCAATACGACTCCAGCCCTTCCCGAGTCAGGTCTTCCGGCCGACGTGTCATGTCCAAAGCTCAATGGAGAGTCAATCAAGTTGAACCCACCAGCCTATCCGCAAACCGGCCCCCGCCAATAGTGCCTTTTGACCTAGCCAAGTACCGGTCCATTTTCAGGCGTCACCAGACCGGAACAAATTTCCCGACATATATTTGAAACCAGAATCGCAAGCGACAGTTACTACTCGGCTGGTTGACCCCAGTTGGGCCGCCAGTTGAATCGCGGCGCAAACATTGAGCCCGGTGGATGTGCCGGCAAAAATCCCTTCTTCTTTCGCGAGCTGGCGGCACATGTGGCGGGCGTCGTCTTCCAGTACGGCAATTACTTGGTCGACCAATCCGCTGTCATAATGAGGTGGAACAAATCCAGCTGCCGTACCGTCTACGGTATGCGGACCGGCGGGATTGCCGGAAAGCACAGCCGATGACACTGGTTCGACGGCCACAACGGCAATCTCGGGCAGATCAACCCTCAGCCTTCTCCCTGTTCCGACGAGCATGCCCGCAGTACCAACCGCTGCACAAAATGCATCGAACCGTAATCCGGATCGCAAAATCTCCTCCGCGAATCCACCGAATGCGTCAACCGTTGCCGGATTGTGAAACTGGTCAAGCCAAAAGTGGCTGCCGCTGGCCTGCATTCCGCGCGCGCGATCCCACATCCTTTGCCAAAGTGCAGGCGTAATCTTCCCGCCGTCGCAGGCTTCAATAATCACGTCCGCCCCAAACGCCCGCATCGAATCGGTCTTGTCGCGTGAGAACGCGTCGGACGTAACAATCGCACACGGCAAACCCAACGCAGCACAAACAAAAGCAACAGAAGTGCCGGTACTTCCTCCGGTACATTCGAGCGGCACGACTCCATCCAGTCGCCCAGCATCCAGTGCCGAAAGAATCAGGGACACCGCCATTCGATCCTTGTAAGACCCCGTCGGATTCAGCCCCTCCAGCTTGATCCATACTTCAGCGTGATCCCCTGGCACAACCCGCCGCAGCCGGACCATCGGAGTGTTCCCAATGGCGTCAAGCAAATTGTTGTTGCCGGAGAAGCTCAAGCGAATCCTCAAATGTTAAGCATTAAGAGTTAAGAGTTACCGCTCCACTCGTTTCGGCAGTGACCAACAGCAGGCCGAATCGCTGTTCACTCTCTTTGAAAACTTGCCCCCCTGACTGCTTCCCCGGCCAAAACGAAAAAGCTCCGGCGCACAATTAGAGCCCGCCGCGCATGCGATTGCAGATTTGCTATGATACCAGCCCGAAGCGCAAGCGAGTGAATTTCGTTGGTCGCGGATTCACTCGCTTGCGCTTCGGGCTTGTTTTGCCGATCAGAATGCGGGCTGGGCTACGTCAGGATTTGGATGCGGACTGGATCGCCGGGGGCGAGGGGGTGGGTGGATGGATTGAGCGGTGAAATTTCCAGGTGGATTGGTTGCGCGGGGATTGAGTCGAGTTCCAGTTCGAACGTGCCGCAGCCGTCGGGGGAGCGATCGGCGGATAGGACGTTTCCTTCCGAGATACGGGCAACGGCTCCGCGGTTGTCGGACAGGTCGCCTTCGAATTCAAGGTATTTTAGACGGTGCGATTTCAGGCAAATGCCGTCGCAGGGGGAATGCTCGAGCGGGTTGGAGTCGAAGGCCCAGGCGTCGAGGAGGTCGCCGTTTTGGATTAGCAAATCCCAGTGGCTGGGGCGGCCGAGGCCGGGGCCGGACTGGTGATAGAGTAATACCCAGCGGGGAAGTTGCGTGATGTTACTCACCTTTGCGTCCCTGTTCCAAAAGCAATTCGACTTTTGCCAGCACGTCGTGCTTCATGCGGTCAAGGACTTCATCGAGCGACATTCCTGTTGTGTCGATCTGAATCGCGTCATGAGCCGGAACAAGCGGGCTGGACTGGCGCGTTGAATCGCGATGATCACGTTCGATTTGCTGCCGAAGAATTTCTTCGAACGAAATGTCGGTTCCCCGTGCACGGAGTTCTTCGGACCTTCGCCGGGCGCGGCATTCCGGGGATGCTGTCAAAAAGAATTTACAAATCGCGTCGGGAAAGACGACGGTCCCCTGATCGCGGCCTTCGCAGACGTAATCGCCGTTGGCTCCGATCCGCCGCTGGGCCAGGACCATCAACTGGCGAATCTCCTGAATCTGAGCGATGGCGGACGATGCCTGGGAAACTTCCGGTGTTCGAAGCAGCGAGGAAACTTCGCGGCCATTGACTGTGATCAGTTCCTGGTCGATTTCCAGTTGCGTTTTTCGGGCGATCGCAATCACGGTGGGGAGGTCGTCAAACGTCGTGCCGGATTGCAAAACGTTCCAGGCCAGCGCGCGATACATCGCCCCAGTATCGAGGAACCGGTATCCGATTTCCCCGGCCAGCCGTCGGGCAGTCGTACTTTTTCCGGCTCCGGAAGGGCCGTCAATGGTGACAATCATTTTTTCCAGTAAACGGCCAGCGAAAGGTATTGCCAGGGGCGATAAGCGAATTCGATTTTACCATCAACGATTGTGGGAGTGCCCACCCGTTTCCCGGCAAAATCCTGAAGCTCGACCCGCACTGGGGGGTGCGAGAACCGAATCGACAGGTCGCCCGGTTTGCCTTCGGATTCGCGAAACCGAAACGACAGCCCGTCAGTGCCGGCATCGGCGTCAGTGATCAGGCCTGCATCGTACCAATGCAAAGTCGATTTGCTCCAGCCGACGATGCGAAAGTCGTTTTCGGGAAACGCGGGCAAGCGGGAGATGACGAGCGGCTTGGTTAAAAGCCCGATCGCTGTTTCCAGCGTATTGGTCACATCGAGCCCGATCCCCAGTCGATACGATGTCGGCTGGTTGGCGTGGGTCGATTCCGGCAACAGCGTGTCCATGATATTGAGAGCCGATTGCCGATGCCAAAGATTTCCGCAGGTAAAAAACGAGATCCGGTCGTCGCCCGATTCGATTTCGGTGCAAAGCGGTGAAGTATAGAATTCGCGGCAACAGCGGGTGCGTGTTTCCTGCAAATATCGAAAGCGTTTGGCCTCTTCATCGGTCCAGGCCAAACGGGAACAAACGGAATTGCCCCAAAGCCCACCGCGGAATGCTTCCACCGGTTCGATGCGGATATCGAGCGTGATCCAGGGCTGCTCACGCGAAATGGAAACCCGCTGTTCAAATCCAGCAAGCGTTCGGTCTTGCCAAACCAGCCGCCCAATTGCGGTGGCACTGGCGGATACCAGGCCCGACTCCTCGAACTGAACCGAGTCGGCTTGCATCGTCGCGTACTTCTGGTCTGAGCCCGTTCGGTTTGCCTTCGGAATTCGAATTGCCAGCCGTTGCGAGGCGATCGATCCGCGTTGGCCCGTTCGCTGGATGGTTGCAATGCCGCCAGTCTTTGGACTGAAATCCATCGACAACAACTCATTGCGCAGCCTGTATCCTTCCACCATTCGCGGTTGACGAACTGAACTCGCGGAAGCCGGGGCAGCCAGTTTTTCCGACGCCAATCCGACGATTCCTGAGGCCGTTGCCCGGACGAGAAAATGCGATTCGTTGGAAGAGGAATGAACGCGGCGAATGGCACTGGTTTTGTCGGTGGCTTCCAGGTCCCCTGGCGTCCTGGCATCCTGGGGGATTTTCACATTCGAAACCGCCGCGTGGTTCGATGGGTGAATCAGGACCCGGGACTGACCGTCGCCCGATAGCGCTGTTCGAATTGCATACAATTCCCCGTCGATGGCTTCAACATCCTCATCCGATGCGGCTTGGGCGAGAGCGGCGTCGATTCGCAAACCAACAATTTCCAGCCGCGAGATGAATGTCTTGTATTGCGGATCGATCCGCGACAGAAGAGCCGCCGTCCGTTTCAGGTTTTGGCATTCGAGAGTTTGTCGCCAATAATTTCGCAGGGAAACGGCTTGTCGAAGTGCAGGCTCCCGCGGATTCAGAGCCGGGCGAATATCGTAATCGTCGGCGTCGATCGTCTCGCCCCAGGTTTGGGTCGCCAAAGTCTCGGCCGCTTTGGAAAGTAACCGGAACCGCCCCATCAGGCACCCGTATCGCATGGAACGGTTTAGGTCGCGGAAATAGTCCGACTGATGACCCGGCCAATACCCAATCAGAAGATGTGCGTAGTGCCAGGAATCGATCATTTCGCCAATCGACGCTCCGAACCGAACAAGGCTGGCACACCGGCCGGCATCCAGCGGGTTCCCGGCGATCACCGGCAGCGATTCGCCGCCGGGCGATTGCCATAGCGCGTTGGGGGCTGACATGTCCGGGGCTGGATCGGCATCAAAGACTGCGTGCAGTGCCAAGCGACATCCCAGCTTGACCGCAATTTCCGGATCAACGGGGCTGAGTCCGGAAGTTCGCCGGGCGAAAACGACCGAGTCCGCGCCCAAATGTTCCTTGAAAAATTCCTTGCCAATACTCAAGTTGCGAATGGCCGAAGCGGAATGGCAATGCATTGTTGGCAACTCATGCTGGCCTGGTGAGAGGATCGCCAATTGTCCGTCCTCGTTTTTCGAACGGAGTCGTTGAAAGACCTCCGGCGCGCGAGTTTCCAGTTCCTTCAAGTCAGCGGCCGTTGCGAGCAAATTCACCGGGCCGTTCCCCGCCAATTCATCCAGGAGCAGTTTTCCGTCGAGAACGGGCCGGGCAAGCACGACGCGGTAAAGGCTGGCATCACTGGGATAGAAACGGTTGCGTTCTTCCAAAAGCAGGTCGAAGCATTTTTGCAAATGACACGTCACGTCTTTTGATTCGGGGGCATTACTGAAGGCTGCGGCTGCGGCAACCAGCGATTCCTGAAACGCTTTTTCGTCCAGGCTTCCGGCGTATCGGATCTGGCGAGTCATCAGGTGCAATTGAAGCCAGCAGAATCCAAGGGCGAAAAAATCGCCGACAATTCCAGCGTCGTCGCCATCAT
>JAYVKA010000193.1:0-13271 GCA_043768885.1 Planctomycetota bacterium | reverse complement strand
TCGTGGGTTCTGACAACGAATGTGTCACTCCCAAAACGTCTGGTTTTCTTTCAGCCCTGTTGGTCACTGCTCTGTCCACTGCGTCTCAGTTATCCGACTCGGGGTCTGTATCGACGCGGTTATGAGGTTGTTGTTCGTTATCGCTGGACGTATTGGCCCAGCGTCTTGTCGAGATTAGGCGGCTGGCTGCGACGCAGCATGAAGTAGACGGCCCGGCCCAGTTTCATCACTGCGAGATTCGAATGCGCGTGGGCCTTGCCGTGTTTTTGTTTCGATGCGCTGGGCGTTGGACGTCTCTTCGGGGATTCGCGTTTGAGCAGCGGGACCGCCGCGCTGAAAGCCACCGCGCCCGTTGTCTCGTTGACAAACAGGGTTTGTTTCCAACTCTTCCCGCCGTCAGTCGATTTGTACAACCCACGTGTAAAGCTGTTCTTCCACGGATCCCCTTGAACCCCAGCCCAAATGATGTCGGGGTTCTCGGGATGAAATTTCACGCTCGAAATCTGGCGGGCGTCGCGAAAGCCAAGCTGCTCCCATGTCTTGCCGGCGTTCTTGGAGAGATAGATACCATCGCCGTGAGAACTCATCTCGCGGCGAAACGGGCTTTCACCCATCCCAACGATGACATGGTTTGGATGGGAACAACTGACATCAATATCGCCGACGGTGGAAGTTTTGACAAAACCATCCGTAACGTTGTTCCAGGAACTCCCGGCGTCGGTTGTTTTCCAAACGCCCCCCACGCCACCCATGCAATAGGTCTGGTCATCACCCACCACACCGGAAACCGCCGTCGCACGTCCGCCGCGAGTTGGCCCAACGTTGCGGTATTGGAGAGCCTGAAATCGCGGATCAACATCGGTTTTCGAATCCTGGGCTACCGAATGATTGTTCCATCCGAAAAGTGCCAACAAGATTGTGATAATCGCTGTTCGTATCTGATTGCGTTTCATGGGTATCCTCAGGTGTGTCATCGGAAATCGTTTTTCTTGGGAGTTTAACTGGACGTTGACATTGCAAATACTCTCACGCTTCTTCCGGCCGAACAAACTGGCCGGAGAGCAGCAGGATTGGAGTCCTCGGCGAATGTGTAGCAGCCAGTTGTCGCTCTGCCAGATAAATCCGATGGACGAGGACGTCCATCGTACGTCGAAATCAGGCGCGCTATTCCTTTGCCTGTTCGGCTTTTTCTTTTTTGTAGTCCTCGATGTGTTCTTTCATGTCGAGGTGTTTGACACCTTCGCTCCACCACTTCGGCGCGTCAGCGCCTTTGAGGTGGTGATTGAAAAAGTCCAGCATTCGGTAGCTGTAGTCCTTGCGATTGGCCGGTTCGCGCAGTCCGTGGTTCTCGCCGGTGTATTGCAACATTACCACCGGCTTGCCCAGGCGTCGCAGCGTGTTGAAATATTCGATCCCCTGATTCCAGTCGACCGCTCCATCCGCGTCGTTGTGCAGCAACACCAGCGGCGTCACGACTTTGTCGGCGTAATAAACCGGCGAGTTCCTTGCATAAGCGTCGAGGTTGTCCCAGTATCCGCCTTTGAACCGGCCCTGGCTGGTTTCGAAAATCGGCTGGTTGGCACTTCCCGAATTCCAGTAGATCGAGCTGTACATGCTGATCATGTTCGTCAGCGGAGCGCCGGCGACTGCGGCCTTGAAGCGATCGGTCTGGGTAATCAAGAACGCGGTTTGATATCCGCCCCACGAATGGCCATGCAATCCAACGTGCTCCGGATCGACAACGCCGGATGCAATCGCTGCGTCCAGTCCCGCCAGAATGCAGTCTTTACTGGACAGGCCCGGATCGTTGATTTGGAATATGATATCGGGATTGAATACTGCATATCCATTGCTGGTGTAGACCGATTCGCTGAAACCGCCGGTGCGTGGCGAGTCAAAACGGTTGGCGTTCTGCGAAAGCTTTTCGTACATGTAAACGATGGTGGGGTATCGTTTGCCTTCGATGTAGTCAGCGGGCAAATGCAACGCGCCTTGCAATTTGTTCCCTTTCGAATCGGTGTACTCGACCAGTTTCACACCGGCCGACCATTTGAAATCCTGAAGTTGTTTGTTCGAGTCGGCCACCTGCCGGAACTCTTTCAGGTCCGGTCCGCCGACCAGATACGAAGTCGGTTCCTGATGAGTCGATCGCGAATAGGAATAGATCTCGTGGTCTTTCAGTTTGTCCAACGAGCCAAAACTGGCGTCGTCCCAAAGCAACATCTCCACACCCGCCGCGCCCGGATTGATTCGTGCGAAGCCCGATTTCTTGGTCCATTCGCCGTAAGCCGACAGGTAAACCGGTTTTGAAAAATCGACCCCTTCGATATCCAGGTCGAAGCGGCGCGGGCTGGAGTAACGAATCTGTTCGGCCCGTCCGTTGACAGTCAGGTTTGTCGCCTCGTCGCCCGTCACCGAGACTTTCCAGATATCCCAACCGTCGTTCAACAATACGTGCCCGCCTTCGGTTGTCCATCCAACGGGCCGCTGCGGCGGGTTGACTACGTTGTGATCGTCGTCGGAATCGACAAATGAAGTTCCGGCACTGGCGGTGATGTTCGTATGAGTCCCGCTGGTCATGTTGTAAACATAAAAGTGTCCTTCGTCCTTGTAGTACAACAGGTCTTCGCCGTTGGTGCTGACATCAAAAACGTACTGGGCCTTTTCCAGAACCAGTTTGCGTTTCCCGGACTTCAAATCGATCGTATAGACATCCCGATACCGGTTCCCTTCCAGGTTCCCCATTCGCTCGTATTTTTGGTCATCGGAACCGATCGCGAATTTGTAGGGTCGGGAAACGGAGACGTCGGGGATCTCTTCGTCGGCCAGCCGGAAGGATGTCCCCTTGTCGACAATGTGAACGCACAGATCTGACTGGTTTTTGTCACGAGACTCCTGCTTTTGCTGCATCGACTGCAAACGAGGGTCGTTCCAGTGCCAGATCACCAACCCGGCCGTTTCGTCTTTTTCGGTCTCGGCAGACGGGGATTTGTCCCTTTCAGCGTCATCAGGTTTGGATTCTCCCCTGGCTGGGTCGGCTTTTCCCTTTTCGTCGTCCTTATTCGGTTTCAGTTCGTGAATCCCAAAGAAGAACGCCGTCCGGTCGTCATTCCACATCGGGTTCCGATTCGGGCTGATCGTCATGTTTTCGGGAACAGCCGGATCATTGGCAGGGTCGAGCAAAGTCTTTTTTTGATTCGGCCCGCCCACATCTGAAAAGGCCAATAGCGAGTGCCGTTCGTTTTCGAACTTCTCGTCCTTTGTCGCTTTCAAAAATGCAAAAGCGTCGCCTTCGCGAGCCCAGGACATCGAGTTGTAGTTGGCCTTGTCATTGTCCAGTGGTTCGATCCGGGAGTTTTCGACGTGGAACAACTGGACTCCGTTTCCGGATTTACCCTCGGCGTCAATCAGCAGAGCGAGAATCTTGCCAGACCTGTTGAACGAGAAACTCTTGACGTTGCCAATGTTGATTTCGGATTTGGTCGTGAGGTCATGAATCAGCAAGTCGGTTCCGTCCCAGCCCTTGTCCCCTTCCGGGCGGCCTTTGGGTTTCATTTTGCTGACCGCCAGGCACGTGGGGTTTTCGCCCGAGAACGAGAAGTTTTGGGCGTTTTCAAATTCCGTTTTCTCGCCGGTAGCCAGATCCAGCAGGATGGCTTTGTTCTTGAGCGGCTCACCCGATTTCTTCGCAGCCTTCGCGGCTTTGTCCTTCGGCGCTTCCAAAAACGCCACGAATTTTGAATCCTGGGAAAACTCGAACTGGCCGGAGCCCGGTCCGACTTCGAATTTGTACCGGTTGGACGCTTTGTGTTTTGACTCTTTGGCTTTGGCGTCATGCTTGTCGCCGCCCTTGTCTTCGGGTTCACCTTTTTCGGCGTCCTTGTCGTTGTTGGCGATTTCGCCCGAGCCATCTGTTTTCGCGATGATCAGTTGGCCATCTCCTTCGCCAGGCATTACGGTATGGGCCGACCACGTGCCATCAGGCGAAAGCGTGAACTGGCCGACACTTTGCCAGCCGTCGGCATCGGCGATCTTCAACACTCGAGGAGCCGCCACCGCCGGTTTGTCCGACGCGACATCCTGTTGTGCGAAACTCTTGAGGCAAAAAACCAGGCAACATGCCAGACAAAGCAGCGAGACACGGCAATTCATGGATCGATCCAGGTGTTTTGAGTCGTGACATTGGAACGAACTCATCTTAGTTGCAATTTGGGACGGAAGAACCTGGTAAGGTCCGTCGAGCCGACCAAATCACCGCAAAATTCTCTGGTCCGCAGAGCGGACCCAACGCTGATTGTTTCGAACCGTTGGGTCTGCAAGAATTTGGGGTTGATCGATGCTGAAATCCAATTCAAACCCGGTTCACTCGTGGCAGGAAAATGAAAAAATCCATTCGCATCTCGCTGTTGCTTTTGTTCTCGCTGGCCGCCTGCTCCCTGTCGGTGGCCCAGCAGGACGTCGAACCCGACTACAAATCGGAACTCGAAAAGATCGCGGTGATCGACCAAAAAGTCATGATGCCGATGCGGGACGGGATTCGGCTTTGTACCGATATCTACCGGCCCAAGACCGATGTTCCCGTTCCCGTCATTTTTTCCCGAACGCCTTACAACTTCAACATCTGGAGCGACGGCGAAGAATCAAAGGGCAGCTATCGCAAAGCCCTGGAAACGGTCCAACGGGGCTACGCATATGTAGTTCAAAATGAAAGGGGACGCTACTTTTCCGAAGGCCAATGGGACATTCTCGGCACCCCTTTGACCGATGGTTACGACGCGTTTTCCTGGTTGGCCGACCAGTCGTGGTGCAACGGTCGCATCGGAACGATCGGATGTTCATCGACCGCAGAATGGCAGATGGCGGTCGCGGCTCTTGATCATCCGGCTCATGCCGCGATGGTACCTCAGGGATTCGGTGCAGGCGTCGGCCGGGTTGGAGTGTTTCATGAACAAGGCAACTGGTACCGCGGCGGTGCCGAGCAAATGCTGTTTTTCTCCTGGCTTTACGGCGTTCAGAACGATCGGGTCCGGCCTGCTTTTCCGCCTGACACTACGCAGGAGGAACTGATTCGCAACGCCCGCTATTTTGACTTGGCTCCCGAACGACCATCCGTCAATTGGGTCGAGGCCAACAAGCATCTTCCGATTCAGGACATCATGAAGAACTTGAAGGGTCCGATGGGTGTTTTTGAAGACATGATTCGGCGCAAACCCAACGACCCGAAATGGCATCAAGGAGGACTGTATCACGACAACATGCCGTTCGGCGTGCCGAGTTTTTGGTTTGTTTCGTGGTTTGACGTTGCCAGCAGCCCCAACATCGCCCTGTTCAATCATGTTCGCGAAAAGGCGATCGATCAAAACACACGCGACAACCAATACCTGATCATCGCACCCAATACGCATTGCGGTTTTACCCGTTCGGAGGAAGAGACGATCATCGGAGAACTGAAAGTCGGCGACGCGCGACTGAACTACGACGAGCTGATCTACGACTGGTTCGACGCGAAGCTCAAACGGGACAACGCTCCGGTCGAGTTTCCAAGGGTCCGCTATTACACGATGGGGAAGAACAAATGGCAGACTTCCGAAGTTTGGCCCCCTGCCAATACCCGTATGACTCCGATGTTTCTGACCAGCCAGGGCAAAGCCAATACTTTGGACGGCGACGGACGGCTGTCACTGGGCAAGCCGGGCGAGAACAATGCGCCTGATTCGTTCGACTACGATCCGATGAACCCGGTCCCCAGTTATGGCGGCAATGTCTGTTGCACGGGTGGAGCGATCGAAGCCGGGTCGTTCGACCAGCGAAAAATGGAAACGCGTCCCGATATCCTCGTCTACTCAAGCGAGGCGTTGACCGAAGGAGTCGAGGTCAGCGGATTTATCGAAACCGAGTTGTACGTTTCGTCATCGGCCCGTGACACCGATTTTACGATCAAACTGATTGACGTTTACCCGGACGGAGCGGCTTACAACCTGGACGAAACAATTCAGCGAGTCCGCTATCGTGACGGCTATGACAACGAGTCGATGATGGAAGCGGGCAAGACTTACAAACTCAATCTCACGCCGATGTCGACCAGCAACTATTTCGGACCGGGACACAAAATCCGGATCGAAATCACCAGCAGCAATTTCCCGCGCTTCACCCGCAACCTGAACACCGGCGGCAACAACACCGACGAATCGACCGGCGTCATTGCCCACAACACCATTCACCATTCGGACGAAAATCCCTCACAAATCCGCTTGCCAATCGCCCATTCAACACCTGTCACAATCGAGCCGACGCAGCATTGACAGAACCTTAATTCTGGTAGTTTTGCGAATGGGATATCAGATGGTCCGCACTTTTTTCGGGATTACGAATGTAAATCGCCCGGGCAATTGCTTTTTTGGTTTTTTTGGCTTGGAGATGCGATCGAAAATCCGTACGAACCACCGTTGAAAATTTCTGCGGATTCGGTGCCGACAGTTGGTGAATCACCGCGGACCTATTTTGAAGCTGCAACCCTCGGTGCAAGAGTCGCAATGAAATGGGTGACAATAATCATCGCTCCCGTTTTGGGCGTCGCATGACTGTTCGTGATCGGGCTATTCGTCTACTGCGGTTTGAAAGCGGGCGATTGGTCGCAGTTTTTGGAACCTGCCCGACGTTGGGAAGCGGTTAAGTTGGTTGGCTTGCTGTTTGGAGCCTGCGTTTTGTCTTGCTTCTGGGGTTCGTTGATTGGTGGAGCGATCTATTGCATGCGGCACGCGACTTCAAGCAGGGCATCGGCCGATTGAACAAATTGAATTGCTTCGGCTGGAAGCCAAAGCCACGGTTTTAGCCGTACAGAATCTCTTGTTCGGGTTTCTTGTCGTGGCTGGCATCAAAACGGTTTAGCCGAAGAAGCTGCAGGGTCACGAGGGAAAGGTAGAGCGGGTTGAGCACCAGGTAGCGTTGCCAAAGCCGTATGGGCTCACGAGTAAAGCGGTAGAACCATTCGAGACCCGCTTTCTGCATCCAGGCAGGTGCCTGGGCCAACTCGCCAGCGTGAAAATTGAATGCCGCGCCGACCGCGAGAACCGGCATGGCAAGCACTTCACGGAATTCGTAGGCCCAGACCTCCTGGCGGGGACAACCGAGGCCGACAAAAGTGATCTTCGCGCCGCAGTTCCGGATTTGCGAAACCAGTTCCTTCTTCTCGACGTCGGTGATCGTGCGGAATTTTGACGGAATCGTGGCCGCGATTTTCAAGGCAGGAAATCGCGCCATCAAGTTCCCCTGGAGTTTACGCAGTAGCCGCTCGGAACCACCGAACAAACAGACTGGCAGATTTTTCTTTTCCGCTTCCTCCAAAATCCTCAGCATCAGGTTTGGACCATAAACACGATCACGTAATCCAGTGCCGTGTAACAAATTAAGGGCCCAGCGGACGGGCTGACCATCAGGAACCAGCATTTCCAGCTGATTCAAGCGGTAGCGATGTTCATGATTCAATACGCCAGTCATTACGCCATGAACGGCCAGGGCACTGACGCCCATCGGACGGCCGGATTCTGCGGCGTTTACGATCGCCTGAGTTGCAGAATCGTAATCGACAATTGAAATTGGTACGCCGAGCAGGTTTTTTCGTTCAATTGCGTTCACAATCAAACCGGCACCTCTTTCCATCGTTCGACATTTGCCGAGTGGATTTCGCCGAGAATATCGCGGACGTTGAAGGTCAATTTCCACTCCGGATAGTGCGACTGAAAACGCGAAACGTCAGAGACGTACCAAATGTGGTCACCGATCCGGTTGTCATCGACATAGGTTCGTTCAAGCGGGTTTCCGGAGATCTCTTCGCAAAATTCGATCGCTTCGTGCATGGAGCAGTGGCTGTAGCGGCTGCCGCCGATATTGTAGACTTCGCCGATGCGCGGATTTTTGTAGAAGCTGTCAAAGGCGCTTATCAAATCGTGACTGTGAATGTTGTCGCGAACCTGTTTCCCCCGATAGCCGAAAACCTTGTACGACGTTCCGGTAACCGTACACTTCATCAGGTAGGCCAGGAATCCGTGCAGTTGCGTTCCGCTGTGATTGGGGCCAGTCAGACATCCGCCGCGAAACGATGCGGTTCGAATGTCAAAGTACTTTCCGTACTCTTGCACCAGAATGTCGGCGGCGACTTTGCTGGCTCCAAACAAACTGTGCAAACATCTGTCGATCGACATGGTTTCAGGAATGCCGCTGGCGTATTCGTGGGTCGGGTCGATCTCCCAGCGGGTTTCCTGTTCGGTCAGCGGCAACCGGTTCGGCGTGTCACCATAGACTTTGTTGGTCGAGGTGAAAATAAAAACTGCGTCGGGGCAATTTCGCCGCGTACTTTCCAGCAGATTCAGAGTCCCGTTTGCATTAACGGTAAAATCTGTTTGGGGGTCGCGGGCAGCCCAGTCGTGGGAAGGTTGTGCGGCGGCGTGAATAATCAATCCGATATCCGAAGCGTACTTTCGAAATAGCGTGTTCATCTGTTCGGCTTCGCGGATATCCGCATCGACGTGAACATAGCTCTTGCCGAGTTCCCTTTCCAGGCTTTGCCGTTGCCATTCAGTCGAAGCGTCTTCGCCAAAAAACTGGCGGCGCATGTTGTTGTCGATGCCAACAACCGTCATTCCGGCCCGAGCAAAATAACGGGCTGCTTCGGAACCTATAAGACCGGCAGAACCGGTTACAATGGCGACGGTCATTCAGTGTCCTGAGGCTAAGGCGATTCAAGAATGATCGCAAGTTGGCTTCGATTGGCGGAAAGTGGTCAGCCGCAACCATTGTTTGGCGAACCTGTCAGGGAAGGTGTCGAATCGATGGGTCGGCAAGGTAATCACAAAATCGACGAATTACAGTTTATTTCCAACATCCCAGTCGTCAACGGCACTCCGTTGACAACCGTCCGGCATGCGCACAAATGCCCCTTCAATTGCGGACTGGGCCGGTTTTGGCAGCTTTGACGCATCCAACGTCCGTCCGAAAGCATCGGCACAGCCCAGGTAGACTGTAAATTTATTCAAAACCAGTAATGAATTGGTGAGCCGAATGCCATACGGCACCGGGATCAGTCATCTAACCCGGCCGCTCACGCGTCACGGCTCAAAAACCAACAGTCAGTTAGCCCGGCGTCTTACAATTCTGAAAGAACTGTTTTCACTTAGTTCGCGCCAAACCGGTGAATCGTCTTGTGAAAATAGGTTGCGTCCGGTTCGAGAATCGTGGAAGGAAATTTTGGCTGGTTCGGGGAATCGGGAAAATGCTCGGTTTCCAGACACAATGCCCCGTTCTTTTCGTACCCGCCACTGCCGGCTGTGCCGTCCAGGAAATTGCCTGTATAGAACTGGATTCCCGGCTCCGTTGTTTCGATTTCCATCCAGCGTCCGGACTTTGGATCGTGCAATCTGGCAGCAGGACGCATAGTTCCGTTTTCGCCATCGACAACAAAACAGTGATCAATGCCACCGGGTTCACCTGCGAATTTTTCGAAATCGCGATTGATCGAGTGACTCTTTCGAAAATCGAATGGAGTATTTTCCACCGGATTTAATTCGCCCAGCGGAATTCCTCCTTCATCGACAGGCAAATAGTGTGAACTGGCCAGCTGAAGTTCGTGGCCGAGAATGCTGCCCGAACCGCTAAGATTCCAGTAGTTGTGGTTGGTCAGGTTGACGGGCGTAATCGCATCGGTCACTGCCTTGATCTCGACGATCAATTCGTCTTTGTTGGTCAGCGTGTATTTTGCATTGACAGTCAGTTCGCCGGGATAGCCTTCTTCGCCGTCCGGGCTGACATAAGTGAACTCCACGCCGACACCCGATTCGTCCGAGAACGGCTCAAAAGTCCACATTCGCTTGTCAAACCCGCGAACTCCGCCATGCAAATGATGCTTACCGTTGTTTGCGGCCAGCGTATATTCTTTGTCGCCTACCGAAAACTTGCCGAATGCAATCCGGTTGCAAAATCGGCCTGCAATTGCGTTGAAGTAGGAACCGCATGCTTCAAAACCGGCGATGTCGGGGCAAGTCAAAATTACATTGGCCCGATTGCCGTCGCGGTCTGGCAATTCCAGCGAGACCATGGCGGCACCGTAATTGATCAGCCGCATGCGGTTGCCATTGGCGTTGGTGCACGTGATCTGTGTCACCTCATCGCCGCCACTGGTTTTGCCGAATGGTGACTCTTCGATGCCCTTCAAAGTATCCGCATCCTGTGCTGGCACAACTTCAACTTCCGTTTTTGGTTTTGCGTTGAAACTGAATCCGCAAACCATGCACAAACCAATCAGGAAACTTGTTCCCAACGTCGCTGACTTCACCACAGAGCTTCTCCCGGAGGTCACTGATAATCGCAGCCGGTTCAAAATGACCGGTTGCCCAGACCCAATTGGACTATCCCATGGCTGGATATTGCCAAAGATCCGGGAAACAAAAGGATCTTTGGCAAGCTCCACTACGCCTACAGTCCAGGGCTGGAATTTGGGAAGAATTTTACCATGTGCCGAGACACGCTGGCAATCTGTTGCCTGCGCCCAAACGGACACCCATTTGGACCGGTCCAAGGTGGGGAATCAATGCAAAAAGGCCGCGAAAGCCCGAAATTCGGGCAATCACGGCCTTCCGAAGAAGTCGCCGGGCCTTGTTAAAGACCCTTAACGAATGCCATTTCCTGTTCCGTTGGCCGGACCTTCAGCCGTTCGGTTTGTCCCATCGCCATAGAAGCGGGTTGTTCCCTCGGCCACTTCATGAGCGTCCGTAGTCGTACCGGTCAGCTGGGCACGAAACTTGTGAGTTCCAGCCAGGGTTGCCTGGGCGGTTACTGTCAGGACGATTTCCTGGCCGGGTTCGATTAAAGGAATGGGAGCGAAAGCCACTTTGCCTGGCTCGACCTGATTTCCCAGTCCGCCAGCCGAGCTAGGCTCGATGCCGTCCGAGAAGAGGAAGACAAGGTCAAGTTTTTCAGCCGAACAGGTTCCGCGGTTCTTGATCCGGATGACGTAATCGATTTTTTGGTTCAGAGGCAGCGGACCTTTTGGGTCTTCGACTGACAAAACCAGGTCGGCGATGGTTTCAACGACTGTGGTGCATCGAGAGATCGAAGCGATTTCGCCTGAACCACGAGCCGCGACTTCGATACCGACTTGGCCATCGACGTTCATCTGGCACGAGATGCGGTACTTTCGCATGTCGCCGATGTCGAGCGTTCCGATCGTCCACTTCAGCCCGTTCTCAACGGCTTCAGCACCATCGATTCCGCCGAGGTACTGAACACCAGCCGGCAAGGCGATTGCCGCGATGATGTCTCGACCGGTCGCGTCACCACTGTTTCGGACTGTGATGTCGTATTCGCTGTTGGCTCCGGCGTACTTCATGCCAGGGCCGGTGATTTGAACGTCCAGTTGTGGACGGCGAACGACAATATTGCGAGTCGAACTTGCCTGGAGGTTGCCACGGGCTGTTGCACTCGTGGTCAAATCCAGCTGGCCAGCGGCGCGGGCCAAAAGTTCGACCTGGAAAGTACGCTCTTCGCCTGGAGGAATGTTGCCCAGGTTGGCTTTTTCACCACCCAGTGCTTCGGGCAACATCACTGCTACTTCTTCCGCCATTCCGGTGCCCGGATTGCGAACCGTGACGTTGTAGACAGCGGTTTCCCCGTAGAGGACTTCGTTGGGGCCGGCGATGTTCATTTCCAGTCGTGGTTCGGTAACGCCAACGCGCGACGCAGCAGAAGCGGGTTGCATGGCCCAATCCATAGCAAGGTCAAACGCTTCGGCTTTGGTTGGAATAACATCGACCACCATCGTGCAGGATTCACCGGCAGGAATGCGGTCGATCATCCAGTTCACGCGGCTGGTTGCCTGATCCGGAGTGTTTTCCCGACGGCCGGCCGTCGTATTCACGTTTTGAACCTGAACCCAACCAGGCAGATTGAGGGCGACGCTGATTCGCTGGGCATCGATTCGGTCGCGATTGGTTGCGACGATGCGATATTGGACTTGCTTATGGATGCCAACAGTGCCGGGTCCAAAAGCTTCGATTTCGAGCGAAGGGATCGCCATTTTCAGCGAAGCCGTCTCGCCATTCACGCCGTTGCGAATTGGGGATTGAGAGGATGCTGGCGGGACAGGTTGTTGAGCCGAGACGTACATCCCAGGATTTGCTGTCGCTTCGTTCGCCGGTTTGATCACGATCACGTCTGACTTCACACCCATAACGGTCGCTGTTTCCGGACTTGGCTGAGCCGCGACTGGTGGTCGCATGGCAGGCTGGACGTTGATTTGTGTTGGGCCGGTTTGCGTGTTGGCGGATTGAGGGGCGGGCGGGGGAACCAGCGAATTGGCGGTCGGTTGTGGTCCGCGAAGGGGCTGGCTGGCAATTTCCAGGTCGCCGCCGTTGTTACCAAAACGGGGTGGCGGGCGAAGGGCGTCCGCGTTGCTTGAAACGGCACTAGGCGATTGGGGGTTGGTTGAGCCGGGCAAAGCCGATCCCATTCGGTTACGTGCAGCTTCCAACGCCTGATTGCGGGGCAACAACGGAGCGTCGCCACCCAACAGCGATGGCATCGTTGCCGGTTTAATCGCCGAAATCTCCGACGCCTGATTGGCAATCTCTTGAGTTTCCCAGGACGCCTGTTGAACCTGAGGCTGGCTGGTGTTGACCATTCGGGTCGCCTGATCGGGACGCGGTGCAAACTGCATTCCCGGCTCGGCGGCTCGTTGGATGTTGGTTGAGTCTCCCAACTTGTAAAAAACCGGCGGAGCGTCAGGCTGTGTTCCCTGTTGAGGCGGAACGTGGACGCTTGGCGGTGCAGTACCCTGTGCGGTTTGGGCGTGAATGTTGGACGTCAGGAAACTGCAAGCGGCAATCGCCGCCATGCAACCCAGCGTTGATCGCAGAATATTCGCTAGCATGACTTGGAACCTCGATAGGAAACGACAACTTCTTCATCTCCAACGATCGACTTTGACGGTTGGGGAACTTAAGCCGATTTTTCCGATCCCGCAGATTTTTCCGGATCATGAAAGAAGAATGCGTGCCTGCAATCAACGCAAGCAGTCGCTGATCAGGATTTTTTCGACAACAACGGCAAGCGCCAGCGTCAATGAAAAATGCAATTCGGTCTGATGAAGGTAGTGGACGTGGCCAAACTTCGTGCATCAAAAGCGATCTTTGGCAAGATCCAATATCCAATACGGCTGACGAAAGTTCGAACCAGCGAACTCAGGATCAGGTTTTGATTCGGCGGCGCTCTTTCAGCTTGAC
>JAYVKA010000192.1:0-2614 GCA_043768885.1 Planctomycetota bacterium | reverse complement strand
CATTTGTCTGTTTCGATTATCGTTTTCGGCTGGCTGATGCAGGCGTTTGCCCTTCACGCGGCAATCATGACCGGGAAATTTACAGATCGATTGGCATTGCTGGTTCCGGCTGGAGATGTTGTTTGGTTGACGGCGGCCCTTTGTTTTTCCACGGGGGCGAGCGGTGCCATGGTCGCCGCCTATTTCCTGATCATCGCGCTGTCGGGTTTGCGATTGAACCTGTGGCTGATCCGGTGGACTACGGTGATGGCGGCGTTGGGATATCTGACCGTTTTGGGATCCACCCGGTGGCCGATGGGTCTGATTCGTGAAATCAAACCCGAACCTGTCGCGCGTTATCACCAGCTGATGGTCCTGGTCGCAATCATTTTTTGCGGAGTAATTGTCGGCCAGATTGTGCGATTGGCCTGGGGAGTCGTCGCGAGCCGATCGAGCCCGATGGGAGGATCGCGCGATGAGTGATGTTGTCCAGTCGCTGCCGGCCTGTCCGAATTGCGACACGCCGTTGCAACCCAAAGCGTCGTATTGCGCCAAGTGTGGAATGCGGAGTCCAGGCACAGGACCGTTTCAACAGCCGGGATTCGGGTCTTCACCTCCGTTACCCGACGATTATCAGCGCACCGAAATCGGACAGGGAACGGTCCGTTCTTTCAGCATCGCCAGTTTGTTGATTGTGATCACCGTGATCGGCGTATTGTTGGGGATAACGGTGCAGGCTCCGGGGTTGGGAATCCTGCTCGCGCTGTTGGCGGTACCACCGTGGATTCGTACTGCCCTGGTTATTCGCCGGCAGCGGGCGATGGGAATTCAGCCGACCACGTCCGATCGGGTCGCCCTGTTCATGGGATCGATGTTTGTCACATGGGTGGTTTTGTTTTCGTTGGTCGCAGCATGCTGTGTGACGTTCTTTTTTGCCTGCCTTGGTGCCTTTGCCATAACCAGTGGTGGCGGGAACGAATCCTTCATTTGGATCTTCATCTGGTCCTGCATTCTGGCGGTTGCTGGAACCCTTCTGTTTTTGTTCAGCTTCTGGATTCGCGCGAGATGGAGACGGCACACCGACATCAACAGGCTTCGAAAATGAAAATTGGAAACCTTCGCGAGCACTTGTTCCTCGGAACGACCCAAAGTCTGTGCCCGGAATGTCGGGACGTGGTGCAGGCGAAAATCGTCAGCCGTGACGGTCGGGTCTGGTTTGACAAGCTTTGCCCGACTCACGGTCCGCGCAGCGATTTTGTTTGCAGCGATGCCAGTTGGTGGGACCGGCTGGAGTTCAACGTGCCGGGTCGAAAGCCTGTACAGTTCGGCGTCGAGCCGTCGCGCGGTTGTCCTTACGATTGCGGATTATGTACGCAGCATGAGCAGCACACTTGCATTGCTGTTCTTGAGTTGACCGACTCGTGCAACCTGAAATGTCCGATGTGCTATGCCAGCAGTGGGCCTGGCGGTCGGCACCTGACGCTGGAACAGTGTCAAAGGGCGATTGACCGGTTGGTCGAAGTCGAAGGGCGCGCGGAGATTTTGCAATTGTCCGGTGGAGAACCGACGATTCATCCCAATTTCGTCGAAGTGCTTGACTACGCCTGCAACCAGCCGATCGATCTGGTGATGATCAACACGAACGGAATTCGATTGGCCAGCGACCGAAGGCTGTGTGAGGAAATCGCCTCGCGTCGGAGCCGGTGTCAGGTTTATTTGCAGATGGACGGACTCAACGACCGCAGCATCGAATATCTGCGCGGGGAGTCGTTGCTGGAAAGAAAACTGCAGGCGATCGAATTGCTGGGGGAGTACGGCATTTGCATTACGCTGGTTGCGACGATGCAGCCCGAGCTGAACATGGACCAGGTCGGGCCGTTGATTCAGTTTGCCCGCGAGCGATCCTGGATCACCGGCGTCAGTTTCCAGCCGGCAACTTATGTCGGCCGCACGGTTCGGCCTGATGTGTTGGAAAACCGGATCACGTTTCCCGACATTATCCGTGCGGTAGAAGAGCAAACGGAGGGGCTGTTTCGCGCGACCGATTTCTTTCCGGTCCCCTGCGCCCACCCCAATGCCCATACGCTTTGTTACGCTTTTCGTGACGGAACCGAAGTTACGCCTATAACACGCTTCGTCGATATCGAAAAGCATTTTGATTTGCTGGCCAACGGAATCAGCCTGAACCGGGAAAGCACGCAGGAAATTATCGAACAGTATTTGTTGCGCGAGTCGTGCGGGCCGGGTTGCGATTGCAGTGGCGGCGAGAAACCGGCAGGCGGATTGCTGCAATTGATGGGAGCAAACTCTACAGGCAATGCCAACGATTCGGTCAACGGCGAATTGGCCAGCAGTTTCTTTGCTCGCGCGATTGCCCAGGACCTGGCGGCTGCTGACATGTTTCGGATCACGACGACCAGTTTCATGGACGTTTACAATTTTGACATTCGCCAGCTGATGAAATCGTGCGTGCATCATTTGTTGCCGACCGGGCACCTGATTCCGTTTTGTGCGTACAACGTTTTGTATCGTGACGGGTTTTTGCCATTGCCAACGCTGCGCGACGCTCGACTGGTGAGTAGCTTGCCGGTTGTGGTTTGACAAGAATCATTGGGCCAACCATGAATCGTTATTG
>JAYVKA010000191.1:0-3983 GCA_043768885.1 Planctomycetota bacterium | reverse complement strand
CCGCGAAACATCCCGCAAAAACCCTTCTCCCTTCAATTCCGCCAATTCCACCGCGAATCGCAGACGGTAGGCCTCGGCCCACAGAATCTCGTCACGGTCAACCGGGTTGACGTTGGAGTCGTCCATGCAAAACGCCGCGCATCGATCGATCGCGTTTTCAAGTTTCTGTTGAGTGTCATTGTCAGTGATTTCGCCGTTTGCCCGCATCAATGCGAGCCCACACAATGCGGAAACGGCAACATGCACATTCCCCATCGAATCGGCACCGCCAAAGTCGTAGTCGCTGTCGAAGAAACCGCCGTTTGCGCCTTGCATTCCCAGTAGATATTGCACCGAACGCTGCCAGAGTTCCTGTTCGGAAAAAGTGCCCGCCGGTGCCGCACTTCCCGCCGATTCGACTCCCGCCAACATTGCACGATCCGACAACTTGCCAAGGACTTCAAAGCCACGACCGAAAGGACCAATCCCCTGTGCCTCCATCGCTGCCTTCCACGCCAGTGGATGCTCGGGATATTTTCGGCTGGCCAATTGCCAGGTTTCTTTCGCAGTTTTATGTTCACCAGCCCGAAACTGCTGCATCCCCCGCAACAGTTCCAATTCCATTTGCAGTGAATCGTCCATCGTGGCGGGCAATTCCTTCTGCCAACTTCCGTCAGCCACCGATTTCCACGCCGCATCCAGTATTGCCCGGTTCGTTTCACCCGACATCCCGGACCACGATTTCGTTTCGTCCGTCTGTTTTCGAATCCAGTTGAAAATCCACTCCGGATGCAAAGTCGATAGCCGGTCGATTTTCGCCGTGGCAACTCCCTCGTTCGACACAATCACAAATCCAGGTTCGACGAAATCGTAACTGACCAGCTGGAACTTTTCGGGCAACGCACCGTTCGGCACCATTCGAAGCGGGACAAACTTTGAGTTGATCAGGTTGATGATCGCCGGCCAGCTGAACGGACCCGACAGCATGTACTGGTCGATCACCGGCAAGCGGTCCATAAACGTGTCGTTCAGCGTCGGGACGTACCAAAAGATCGGGCGGCCGGACATCGCGGACTTCTCGAGGGCCTTTTCGTAGTCCGTCTCCCACTGAATGGCTGAACCAGCCCGTTTGGCGATCTCGTCCGGTTTGACCCGCGCCTTGCGTGTCGAGTTTTCTTGCCCAACAGTCACGGTGGAAAAAAGGCATGCTGCCAAAACCAGGACCAATTCCCGCACGCAAACCGAATTCATCTTCGAAGTCTCCAAAATTTCAGGCAACCGTTTTTAGATCGCATTTCAAAACCCGCTGGCTTTGGCTTCCAGCCGAAGCTGAGCCAATAAATGCTTTGGCTGGAAGCCAAAGCCACGATTCCGGAACCGGTTTTGAAATATCCTCACAGGGTGATATCGTGAATGCGTTTGCAATTCACGCCGACGCAGACCCCTAATCCTGGCTCAAAACGCCATTGACTGGCAAGCAGCCCTTCCGCTAATGACTTTAGTGAAATGTGCTTCAATCCAAAAAATATTCCGGAAAATCAAAAACGGACCCCGCGAAAACGGCTCCCGATGGTGGCATGCTGCGCGATAGCAGCTTTGTTTTTCCTGCCATGCGTCGCTGTTTCCCAACAAGTCCGATTCTCCGACCCGTTCGCAATCCAGTCCGGGGCACCAGCCAGCCAACCGGCAACTTTTCAGGGAACAATCGCCCAGCCTGGCCAAGCCAACTTTCCTCCCGCCTTCCAGTCAGCTCCCCCGCCCATCACTTCGCTTCCTCCTCCGAACTTCATCCAGCCGCAACAGAATCCTGGTTTCGTCCAGCCACAGACGAACCCCGGATTTGCGACTGGCCCCGGTTATGATCCTTTCAGTACGAACACAACTCCCTGGCCGGTTCAACCGGGTACACAACCCGCACAGGCTCCGTTCTTCCTGCCCCCTGCCCAGAACGGCCTACCCCCTCCGATGTCGTTTGGCAATCAACCAGCGATCGGTTCCGGATTTCTGCAAAACAATCCGCAAGGAAGCGCGCCGAACAGCCCCTGGGCCTGGCCAGGTCAAGTCTGGACGCGAATGCGAAACGATGCGATCCCGCGATTGCTCGAACGACCACGCTTTCGGCAAACCTGGTTGGCCGGCGGCAGTGCTGGAAATGATCTCGACATTCTCGATACTGAAATTGCAACCACGATAACGATTCCCGGACCGCAGAACAGCCTGGCTGCACTTCGCATCAGCCCTGGATTCATTTTTCATTTTTTGAATGGTCCCGACACGCTGCTGACCGGCTACGACTTGCCAGCCCAAATGTACAGTATCTACGCTGCCGCAGACTTGGCGACCGATCCGCGGAAGCAGGCGGGTCTCGAAGCGAACTTGACAGTCGGCGCGTACACAGACTTTCAAAACCTGTCGACAGATTCGATACGTCTTACCGGCACGGGACTCGGCTGGGTTCGGGTTAATCCCTACACGGTTTTCAAACTGGGTGTCGAGTACTACGACCGGGTAAAACTGAAAATGCTTCCCGCGTTCGGGTTCTTCATGCAGCCCAACAATGAAATGAAAATCGATTTGTATTTCCCGCGCCCCCGCATTTCGCACCGAATGCCGGGCCTGGGCAATTTCGAAATCTGGGGCTACGTGGGAGCTGAGTACGGTGGCGGTTCGTGGGCCATTGAGCGACTGGGCGGCATGAAAGATCAGGTCGATATCAACGACGTCCGCGCGTTCATGGGTTATGAATGGGCCGGTCCCAAACGCGTCACCGGCTTCATCGAAGCCGGCTATGTCTTCGACCGCGAGATCCTCTACCGCAGCGACCCGACAATGCATCTAGGCATCCCGGACACCATCATGGTACGCACGGGCTTTGCGTTTTGAGTTGAGCAATTTCATGTAACCGGCCGATCCAGGGTTGGCTCGTTTTTCGCCCTGAATGGCAAGGCGGGCGTCCAGCGTTTAGACTGTTGCAATCCCGCCAGCTGCTGTTGGAAGTGGCTGGGACGGAAAACCTGCTGTCTTCATGCCACTCTCCCAAGTCGAATTTCTGTCCGAATGATTGTTGTCGAAAACCTTTGCAAACGCTTTCGGACTTCGGTCACTAGTGTCGTCGCGGTCGATCATGTTTCGTTTACGGTCGCCGACGGGGAAGTCTATGGGTTGCTTGGGCCGAACGGGGCCGGCAAGACGACGACAATGCGGATGATTCTCGGACTGATTCCGCCCGACCAGGGGCATGCCGAGATTGAAGGCTATCGGTCCGATTCGCAACCAGACGAAATCAAACGGCGCGTCGGATTTGTTTCGGCCTCGGCCGGTGTTTACCAGTGGCTGACCGGGCGCGAGATGCTGACGTTTTTTGCCAACGTCTATGGCCTCGGCGAAACCAAATGCAATCAAAGGATTGAGCAACTGTGCCATCTGCTGGAACTCGGATCGTTTATCGAACGACGCTGCTCGACTTTGAGTACCGGCCAGAAACAGCGAATCAACCTTGCCCGGGCCATGGTTCACGATCCGCCGCTGATGATTCTGGACGAGCCGACTCTGGGGCTGGACGTGGTTGGCAGCCAGACTGTTTTCAACTGGATCGACAGCCTGAAGTCCGAAGGCAAATCTGTAATCCTGTGTACGCATCAATTGGAACAGGCCCAACGGGTTTGCGACCGCTTTGGATTGCTGCATCATGCCAAGATGATTCGCGAAGGAACTCTTGGCGAATTGCAACAGGCAACCGGTCGGGTTGATTTGGTTGAAATGTTCATCGACCTGTTGAAAGCCCGCAACGAGACGATTCCCGTTCATGCATCTTCGGGAGACGGCCAGTGAACAGCGCTGACACTCCTGAATCCGGGAAACGAAAATCGAATCGGGTCAGCATCTGGCCACTCGCGTTGAAAGAATTGCGTGAGACTCTACGCGACCGCCGCACGATTGTCACGCTGATTTTGATGCCGTTGATCGTTTACCCGATTCTCAGTCTGGTCTTTCGCACATTCCTG
>JAYVKA010000190.1:0-3859 GCA_043768885.1 Planctomycetota bacterium | reverse complement strand
CGTTGTTGGAGAATACCGAGTTCACGGCAAAGAGCTGATTCGACATCAGCTCTTTGCCGTTGCCAAATGTGGGAGCAAGAGTTTGATTCCCTGCGGGGAACTCGATTCGAACAATGCGAAATCGACGTAGTCGCGCAGGCGTTTGGCGAGGCGGCTTTTTTCTGCTCCCAACAATCCGTCCAGCATGGACGGGTAACTCAATACGTCGGCAATCGAGTCCAGCCCTTGATCAGGGATTGAGTCCTTCAAGCCGACGAGGATTAATGCATCCAGCTTCAGGCAACTTCTCAACAGTTGGACTGCTTCGGGCGACAAATCCAGCGGAATAGCCACCAAAGTTTGGCTGATCTGGCTTGCGCTCCTGATTTCGTGGAGCGATTCGACAATCGATACCACACGCCTGGGCAATTGTGACTGGTTGATCACCAGACAGCAGTTGAACTGTTTTGTTGCGATTTCAAATATATCCAAAACAGGCTGGCTTCCCGATTCCTTCGTGCAAGCCATTTGGAACAGCCCGCAAGTTTCCGTTTCCGAAAACGGAAATCCGCTGGTATTGAGTAAATCCAGAAACAACCCGGAATGGTCTCTCGTGGGTTCTGTTTCAACTGGAACCTCGTTTTCCGGTTCGTCGGACTGAGCCGTTTTCGGCGAGTTTGAGTCGGGCAGTATCGAATTGGCGCCATCGATTTTCGGTGGATTGGCATTCAGTGAACGGACTGGCAAGTCGTCCAAAAGCGATCCTGAAAAATACGAAGTCGGACTGGAATCGGAATAGACAGTTGGCGTTGCCCGGGGGTCTTCAAAGTCGAGAGCGTCGCCTGGCCGCTCGACGTGAAATGTAACTTCAAAAACGGATTCGCCAGCGCGGATCAGGTCGTGATTACAAAGTCCGGTGACAGAGATTTTGACGTTGTTAACGAATGTACCGTTGCTGCTGCCAACGTCGCGGAGCCGAAAATTGTCGCCCAACCCTTCAATCATCAGGTGCCGCCGGGAGAGATGCATGTCGGTCGGTATGGCGAAATCCGAGGTAGACAACCGTCCAATCGAGACGATCTGATCATCACGCAGCCAGCGTTGTTGGCCCGTCAGAGGCCCATGGACAATTCGCAATAGACAAATCATGTTGTTTTTCACGGGCCGCGAAACGTTCGAACTTTAAGCGCAGGCTGTCCCTCAATCGATTTTCAAAAAATTGAGCCCGACAATATCACGTGAGCATTTCGGGTCCAAAGACCAAAATCGGCACAATGCTGCCAGTCAACGTGAAAAAAAACGGATTGCGGTAAATGAGCCGCTTTTCCGATCTAAGTAGTCCACACAGCCGTTTTGGATAGGGAAGTGTCCTGCGTCAATGCAAACAGAGCATGCGTTACACAATTTTCGCCCGGCCTCTTTCGAAGTTGCGTGAAAAAACGGAACAATGGCCGGGTTCCTTCACTATTTGCGGTTTGTAGTGGATGCGCCGGATAATGCCTGATGCGGCCAGCCAGGGCGGAATGTCGATGCATTCCGAAAGTTTTACTTTTGGGGGTGGTGAAACTAAACTGAATTGATTCGAAATTGGCCGCGGAACTCTCGGATTTGAAACCGTACGCAGCCTGCTTGTTGCCACGCCATATCGCGACTACGCCTCATTTTCCTCGCCGCCTTCCATAGGAAGAAAATCATGTTGGATCAAGAATCATTCGTTTCGAAGTGGTGGCGTCAATTCAAGCAGCGCCAAAAGGATCAACGCATCGCAGCGGAGTCGGCTAACGCACAGGTTTTTCGGCGACTGGAACGGCGTCGGGTGCTGTCGGTAACTGGTGTCTTCAATGTATTGACGGGCGTTCTGGACGTATCCATTACGGCTGGCGGAAACACAGCGGCAAATTTGCTGGATGGTGGGGCGGGCACTTTCTTTTTGGATGCCGACAATGACAGCACCTTTGATGGCGGCGAAGCGACCGGTTTGATGACTGCACTCCGGCAGGTAAACGTCGATGGCGGTGCTTTTGACGGGGGAAGCTTTTTTTGGCGTGACAATTTTCTGACGGCACCTCTGGATTTTGTTGGCCCGAACGTTGTCAATATCCTGAACATTAACTCTGCGTCATTCGAAGGGTCCGTCGCGACCGCAGGAAATGTGGCGATTGATGTGAATAACTCGTTTAGTTTGAGTGGAAGCCTGGATGTCACCGGGAACCTGACGATAGGCGTTACGGGTGGGGCCGGGACATTGACGAATGCCGCGAACGCCTCGCTGGATGTGTCCGGACTGACAACGCTTTCTTCCAGCACAATCAATCTGGGAAACCAGGCCCTTGATTCAATCAATCTGGATTCTCTTTCGATTTTGACGTCCGGCACGACAAGCATTGCGACTGACTCGGACCTGACAGTTACAGGTGCCTCGGCAACGAATACGTTGGGAATCAACTCGCTCGGCTCGATCACGTTGACTGGAGCCGTTTCCGGTAACAGCGGTGTGACCCTGTTTGCCCAGGGGCTGGATCACGACGTTCAGATTAACGCCGGAATTTCAACGACCACCGGCAATGTTTCGATTCAAGCTGGCGACAGTGTTTTATTTGGCGCTGCTGGTTCGGTGACGACAGGTGCTGCCGGGATGATTGGCATAATCGCAAATGTTGGCAACGTGGTGGGCGACGACGGCAATGTCATTTCGATGGCCGATGGGTCGTCGATTCTGGCTGGCACCGGGACGATTTCGCTAAGTTCGCTTGGCACAAACGGTGGTGACATCCTGTTGTCCCGATTGACCACGAGTAACGCATCGGCGACTGCTGTTCAAATCAGCACTTCCGGTGACATCATCGACAACACCGCTGCAGAAACTGCCAATATCACTGCTGCCAGCGGCACAATTGTTTTGCAGGCAACTGGTGGGTCGATTGGCAGCGGGATACTTGCGAATGACATTGATATCAACTCGGCAAGACTGATTTTTAATGCATCCGCGGGAGCCGCCGGCGTTGTTCAAATTACCGACTTGGCGGGCGGATTGATTGTTTCGGGAAGTTCGGTAGCAGGGGGCGGGGGATTTCTTGCGGCAAACAGCCCTTTGACCATTAGCAGCAGTATTACCGTCGGTGCTTCGATGACGTTTACGGCAGGCAACAGTGCCTTGGCCGGCGATAATATCACGATCGACAGCGGTGCCGTCGTTACTCTGACCTCAGCGGTCAGCGGTGGCGTCCTGACGTTCAACGCCGGTGACGACATTATTTTCAATACCGGACAAGTCATAACCAATGGCGGTGGAGTTCACTCTGTCGTTTTGGCTGCGGACCTCGATAACGCGGGGGTCGGTGCGGCAGACGGAGATCGGGGTGGAATCTCGCAGAACGGAACTGCGATTGTCGAAGTCACAACCGACTTGTTGATCGCGGATGCGGCGGTTGGCATCGATCTGGACACGACCATCGTTACACTCGACGCGGCGAATGTGAGTGTCGGTGACATCGTCATCAACGAAACCAATGCCATTACGTTGCTGGATGTTACGACCACCAGCGGTTCGATTACGGTCACGGCGGCTGGAGCGATTACGGCTACCAGTGTCAATGCTGGAGGAGCGGGAAGTAACGCAGATCTTGCCACGACAACTGGTGGAATCACGGTGACCTCGGTGATTGCTGCCAACAACGTGGTTTTGAACGCAACCGCAGGAAATATCACCAGCGGAGTTGTTACCGCGACCGCTGGCTTGATCGATATCGATGCTACAACAGGGGATGTGACTCTGGGGACATTGACTGCTGGGTCGACTGTCAATGTTGATACTCCGGCCGGTTCGATTATCGATGGAAACGGCGCTGCACTGAATATCACTGCGACGACTGCGACATTG
>JAYVKA010000189.1:0-11708 GCA_043768885.1 Planctomycetota bacterium | reverse complement strand
GCACCTACGTCGCCGCCCTCGAACCGGAATCGGGTGTGTTGCCGGCGTGGTCCAAGCAGTTCAACGGATCAACGCCCGGATTCTCAGCCGGTTTCCAATACGATTTTCCGTGGCGCAACCGGGCTGCCCGCAGCAAGATGAAACAGTCGGAACTGGAACTGACCAAGGCCCAACTGGAACTGGAACAGGTCACGGTCAACCTGATCGTCGATGCCCAGCAGTCCTGGTACCGGCTGGAGTCGGCACGAAAACGCCTCGATTCGTCGCTGATGGCCATGTCAGCAGCAACGGCTGAACTGGAACAAAACGAGCTTCGCTGGAACAACGCCGCGATGATCGAAGGGGACTGGTCGGACGGACAAACACAAAGTCTGATCCTCGACCAACTGCTGGCATCGCACCAGAAGCAGTTTGATGCCGAGCGGGTCGTTGTTGAAAGTGAACAGGAACTGAAACTTGCCCAGGTTAACCTGAAACGGGCAACGGGCACGCTGTTGGGCTTTTGCCAGGGTGTACCAACCCAAATTTCAAATCAGCCAACCATTGAAGAATCAGAGACGTCGGGCCAGTACCCATTGGCACCCGAAATTGCACCCGGTTCCCAACCGCCAATGAGGTAGTCGATGAGTCGATCGCCGGTCGAAAATTCCAGCTTTGGAATCGGCCTGGCAAGAAAATGAAACCTCATTCGAGTCGCACTCACGCACTCTTGAGGGAAAAATATTTTCGCGGACGAGGTCTACCTGTCTTATCCAGTCTCGTCTGGTGATTGGGCATTGTCCCTGTCTTGACGCGCTTTGCTTGCACGCTCAATGAAGTGCAGGAAAAGCCGAAAGTCTGTCTTGGCAATTGTCGAATTGCCCTTGCATAGCCAAATTGCTCCCGCTAATTACACCCGGCCTTTATTGCCGTGCGTTTTTGTCGGACGCTCATGGTTCGTTGCGCCCGTTGTTGGTTAGCAAGGAAGCCTGGGCGCGGGTCAGTCGCCCGTTCGTTCGTGGCTGAAAACGGCTGTGGAAACACAGTTTGTGGATTCGAGCAAATACGCTTTTTTTGGTTGACAGTCAGGCGTCACGTAGCAAGGAGAATTGCGTGAGAATCTCCGAATTATTCCGAATCAATAAATGGTCAGCGGGAATGGTCAGTGTGATCATTTCGGGCCATCTGGTCTCGGGAGTTCAAGCACAGTCCGTTGCTCAGATCAACATGTCTGGTCAACAACAATCCGGGCAGATTTCCCAGATTGATACATTTATCCGCGATGCCGAAAACGCCATCAGCCAGGGCAATTCCGAGAAAGCCGACCAGTTTCTCCGGGTGGCAGAAGCCATTGCCTTGCGCCCAGGCTCCGGCTCTGCAGATGCTGTTCAGAAGATCGACCAACTGCGTCGACAACTGGGCACCCCCTCCAACGTCGCCACCGCTCCCGGCACGAATAACGGACTGCTAATGCAGGCCCGTCGCGCGATTGCCATGGGCGATCTTGCTGCCGCACAAAGCTATTTGAAACAAGCCCAGGCGAGCGGCATCGACTACTCTTCCGCGAACGACTCCGTTCCGCAAGTTGCGAAACTGATTGAGCGTCAGGAAGGACTGTTGAAACTGCGCAACTCCGAAGATGATGCGTTCAACGACCAGGCTGTTATGTTCCTGCTGGAACAAGCCGGCGACCTGGTGAATCGTGGTGATGCCGAAACGGCAAAATTGCTGATCCAGCAAGCTCGCAGTTTCCCTGTCGATCTCGCAACAACGGGAATCAACGTCGATCAACTGCTGGCCCGTGTCAATCAGGCACCGGCCGCTGACACACCGATTTCTGTTGCACGAAAAACCGTCTCGATGGCGATGTTGGCCATCGACAAGAAAGACTGGACTCAGGCTCGCCAGTTGGTAGACACTGCCATCGCTCTGAAAATTCCGGATTCGGAATTTCGGGCCGACGAAACACGACCTTTCCAGCTGGACCTGATCGTTCGCGATCACGAAGCCAAAACCGCTTTCAATAGCGACTTCAACGTCCAAACAGCATCGGCCAACCTGGATGCAAACGGAAATGGCGTCCAGCAAGTACCGTACATTCCATCGACCGACAAGACTCGCAACATGCAAGTCAGCTTGAATTCGGTACAGGGAGCCGAAGAGCTGCCTATGACCGGCGCGATCGATGATGAGCAGCTGTTGTTCAAGGAACTGCAATCGGCAGTCTTCAAAGAGCGGGCTGTTACCGAGCGGATGATGGAGACCGAACCGCGCGTTGCACTGGACCGCATGGTCGCATTGCGAAGCCGGATTTCGTCCAGCGATCTCTCAAACGAAAACCGCAACCCGCTGCTGACGATTATCGATCGCGACATTCGTGAAATGCAGCGATACATTGATGGCAACCTGCCGGACATCGTCGTCAAGGAAACCAACGCAAGCCGTCTGGAATCCGTCGAAATGTCAAAGGAGCGGAAATACGAAACCGAGAAGCAGATTCAGAAACTGGTTGAAGACTTCAATCGATTGATGGACCAGCAACGTTTCCAGGAAGCCGAAGTCGTGGCCAACCAGGCCGCTGATCTCGATCCGGAATCGGAAATCGCATCGTTATTGCGTGAAAAGGCAAAACTTGCCCGTCGATACCATGAGATGATGGCCCTCAAAGGCGTCAAGGAACAAGGCTTTTGGGAAGCAACCGGTCGGGACATGGAAGAAATGTCCACACCGATGGATTCCAAAATGCCGCTTCAATACGGCGACCCCGACTTGTGGCTCAAGAAAAACGAAATGCGTGCGGAAGCACTCAGCCTGAGGACCTACAACTCGACGGCCGAGCGACAAATCTGGAACCAGTTGAAAAACTCCAAGATTCAGGGCGAGTTCCGCGGAACACTTTCTGAAACGGTCAAGCAGATTTCTGCCCAGGCCGGCGTCACGATCATTTTCGATTCGATGGCGATGGAAAGCGAAAACGTCAGTCTCGACCGCATGGTGGATGTACCCATCACCAATCCGATCACCCTGCAAAGCGCTCTGAACATCGTTTTGGGAAGCTCCAACCTGGTCTTCATTGTCGAGGACGAAGTCATCAAGGTGACCAGCCGGACCGCACAGAGCAAGGACCTGAAATCGGAAACCTACTATGTCGGTGACCTCGTGTTCCCTGTCGGCATCAAGCATTCTCCGTCGCAGATGAATTTCATCACGCCGAGCATGAACATGAATACGTCCAACACCGTGTTGGGTTCGAACATGATGCACACACCCAACATGGGTGGTGCAACAGCTCCGGTAAATCCATTGATGATGGCCCAGCAGATTCAGGGAATGAACAATCCCCTGGCAGGTGCCGCCATGGGAGCCATGAACGACTATCGCGGATCGGGCGGACCACAAATGGGCACGCCAATCTACACAACGATGGGCGCAGGCGAGTTGGGTGGTATTACCCAAAACGACTTCATCCCGTTGATGAACCTGATTCGTCAGACGATCTCATCGGACAGCTGGACTCAAACCGGAACTGGCGACGGAACGATTACACCGTTCGTTCCCAACCTCAGCCTGGTTGTTTCCAACACCCAGGAAGTTCAGGACCAGATTCAGGACCTGCTGACCCGGTTGCGACAGCTGAACGATGTTCAAATCGTGGTCGAAGTTCGCTTTATCACCTTGCGTGATTCGTTCTTCGAGCGGATCGGCGTCGATTTTGACTTTAACATCAATGACAACTCCGGTTTGCCGATCAACACGCAACCTGGTGACACGGTCGCTGGCGGCAGCAAAGTGGTTGGTAACATCGGTACCGGTTCGGGCTTTGCAGCTCCTGGCAACCTCGACGTTGGCTTCAATCAAAACAGTTTTGCCAGTGCCGTTCCGCAGTTCCCGGCCTTTACGGCTGACTCTGCGGCCAACTTTGGCTTTGCGATCCTGAGCGATATCGAAGTCTTCTTTCTGCTCCAGGCAGCCAAAGGAGACACCCGGGCGAATATTTCCCAGGCACCTGTGGTGACCATGTTCAATGGTCAAAGTGCCAACGTTTTTGACGGATCACAGCGACCCTTTGTAACTTCGGTGACTCCAATCGTCGGCGACTTTGCAGTTGCCCAACAGCCGATCATCTCGATGTTGCCAGAGGGAACGTCACTGAACGTCATGGCCGTTGCATCCAACGACCGGCGTCATGTAACCCTGTCGCTGAATCCGTTTTTCAGCCAGGTTACCGATGTCGTGGAATTCACCTTTGACGGAACACGCAGCGTTGTCCGGACACCCACCAACCTGTTGACCGACCTCAGCAATTTGCTGGACACCAATCCGAATAATGATAATGTTCCACTGGAAATCCAGCAGCAAGGCGTAACCATCCAGCAACCTGTGTTTGCCTTTACAACGGTCAGCACGGTAGTCCAGGTACCGGACGGCGGTACGGTCCTGATGGGTGGAGTGAAACGGATGAGCGAGGGACGCACAGAGCGGGGAGTTCCATTCCTGAGCAATATTCCCTACGTCAATCGTCTGTTCAAGAACGTTGGTATTGGCCGCGACACTTCCAACCTGATGTTGATGGTAACACCACGTATCATCATTCAGGAAGAAGAAGAAGAAACTCAGGTAGGCAACGTCGGCACCAGCCGGTAGCAGCCCACTTCCGGAAGGATCGCATTCCAATCGCTCACGCAGGCCTGGAATGCCGATCCCGAACGGATAGCTCGCAGCGATTCTTATGGACCGTCGCCGATTTTTTTCCGGCGACGGTTTTTTTGTGCGCAGTATCGAACCTGAACTCAAAGCCGAAAGAATGGATAGCTGTTTTCCGGGTCTCAGGAGGATGCAATTGTCACAAGAGATTCCAAACTCACGGTCCGAAATCGGTCAAACCGAAACACCCTCCGGGATGACAGCCCCCCGAAAACCACCTCTCCTGGCACTCGGCACGGTGGCGGTTTCGACGGAACTTGCCTATCGTAATCTCTTCCGTCACCAATCCGTTTTGTCCCGATGCAGTTTTGAATGAGCGATCAACCGATTTGGCCTGTGGGTGTTTTTTCCAGCATTGATGCCGGACTGGGTGTGTACCTGGAAGTTGCTGCGGATCTGAAAATTCCGACGATCCAGCTACATGCACCCAGTCCCGCCAGCCGCAATGCAAAAAGCGCCGAAGAGTTTCTGGCAAAAATTGCCAACATGGGCATTCAGCTGACCGCAGTTTTCGGCGGATTCGAAGGCGAAAGTTACGCCGATATTCCGACGGTCGAGCGGACGGTGGGGCTGGTGCCGGCAGAATTTCGCGCTGCCAGGCTGGCCGAAATGAAGGAGATTTCCGATTTTGCAAGACTGCTTCAATGCAACGTCATCGCCCTGCACCTGGGGTTTGTGCCCCACGATACGACTTCCGGTCAATACCGACAGATTTTGGCCGTGACGCAAGAGCTTTGCAATTACGCGAAGAACAACGGCCAGGATTTGCACCTCGAGACTGGCCAGGAAACGGCCGATGCCCTGATTCAGTTTATGGGCGATACGAAATGCGACAACCTGTACGTCAACTTTGACCCGGCCAACATGATCCTTTACGGAACCGGTGAACCGATCGAGGCACTGACGAAATTGGGCAACCGGGTTCACTCGGTTCATTGCAAGGACGCGACCTGGGCGAAAAACCCTGGCAAGGAATGGGGCAGGGAAGTTCCGTTCGGGCGTGGTCAAATCGACGCCCGGCAATTTCTGGCGACGCTTTGGGAAATTGGATATCGTGGTCCGTTGACGATCGAGCGAGAGATCCCGGCAGAACCAGAACGGCAAAAAATCGAAATCGCCGGAGCGGTCGAGCTGATTCGAAAACTGCGAAAAGACATTCCTGGAATCGACTAAAGGGCATTACCGAACCCCGTGGCTTTGGCTTCCAGCCGAAGCAGAGATTTGAATTGCTTCGGCTGGAAGCCAAAGCCACGATTTCCGATTCGCCGAACGGAAACCGAAAACCAACGCCCCGGCGAAAGCTGTTTCACGCCATGAAAGATCCCCGGCGAACTGCGCTGCTGATGATTGCATTGTTATTGGCGGGAGCTGGTGGCACGGCGATCATGTTTGGGAACACCCGCCCGATTTGGCCGATATTGATGCGAGCGGGAATCGTGTTGTGTGTGATCTGGTTGGCCATGCCGGAGATGTCCAGGTGGTCATTCACCCGCAGTTGGCCGTTCATCGGCGGTCTGCTCGTGGCCGGAATCATTTTGGTAACCCGACCAAAACTGGTTCTGTTTGCGAGTGCTGCGATGGCCATCGGAATCATTCTGAACTTTGTCATGCGCCGGCTGAGCCGGTCCCTGATGACCAGATAGCGTGACCCCTGATGCGGGCTATTGGCCGGATGTTGCTTTTGGCAAGGTTGCCTCCGGTATTCGGAATTGCAAAAAATAGTTCTCGGCAAAGGAACTAATTGCGATCTCCTGGTCGAACGCAAATCCAGCGGATTCAATCTCGGATCGAAACATTTGCTTGTCTGCCCGCACGTGGTCCAGCAACCAGGGACGGGATTCATGGTTGACGTTGTCATTTGCTACCTACCCAAGCGTATGTCTGCCGGGGCGTTTGCGGACTTTCCGAATCCATTGGCTGGCCCGATCCAGTTTGGAAGCAATCTGGCTTTCAGTGGAATGCCTCAAAACGCATTCCCAGACTGTAAGCACACTCCAGCCTTCCCGGATCAGCCTATCCAAATTGGCCTGGTCGCGTCGCATGTTCCCGCCGATTTTCGTTCGCCAGAATTTTTGGTTCGATTTGGGCCAACGGAAAATTTCGCATTGATGTCCGTGCCAGAAACAACCGTGAACGAACACAACGACACGATACTTTGGCAAAACAATATCCGGTTTGCCAGGAATTCCTGTTGATCCAAGGCGATACCGATAACCCCTCGCATGAAGCAATTTCCGCACGTGTATTTCCGGGCGGGTGTTCCGGTTTCGGATCCCCGCCATCATCCGGCTCCGGGTTTCGGAATCGACAACGTCAGCCAAATCTGCTCCCGAACAATTCGATGGCCATGGGAAGGTCAGTTTGCCGGTCCCGGTTTGGTCTCAGTTGCCCTGGTTGGCAATTGAAAACAAGCCATCTCGGTATCGCTGCGAACAATCAACCGGTCACCGCTGATCGCCAGCGTGTTCCAGCAGACACCGCTTACAGTCGGAATCTGAATCGACATTTCTGGCGTTTCAACAGTCGCTTTGACCAATTGCAACATGCCTGCTTCCGACTGGATGACCAGCCAATCGCCAACCAGCAGCAGTTGGCCGTCTCCGTAACTGCCGCGCTGTTTCCAGACGCGACTGCCATCGGTGAGGTTTGTACACTCGATGAACCCGTCGCTGATCGCCCAGGCGTATCCGTTACGAACAGCCGGATTGGAAAGTTTTGTTCGCAACACTCGGGGAACCTGCCAAACGGATTTGACAGAATAATTTTCGCCATCGCGCGAAACATGAATCAGTTCTCCACCCAACCCATATCCCTTGGACAACAACAGGTGGTCTGCATCGACGTAAGTAACCTGAATGCAGTTCGCATCGCCATTGGAGATCCCCTGTCGTTCATGCTTCCAAAGGACTTTTCCGGTTTCGGCGTCAAAACCCATCGCCTGATTTTCAGCTTGCAGCAGAATCTGTTCCGTTCCTGCGACTGTTGCCAGGGACGGACTGCCGTAGGCAATCATTTCGTTGCCGGATTTCCATTTCAGCACGCCCGTCACGGCATCAAAAGCCAACAAAGTCGCGCCGGCCGCCGGGTCGTCATCTCCGTAGCCGCCGGGAATCACCACGACGTCATCGACGATCAAAGGTGACGCAGCCCGTCCCCACGCCAGGCGTGATTTTTCGTAAGTGTATTTGAAACCCGCACTGCTCGTTTTTTCATTCTGGCCGATTTTCAGCAGTTCGCACAAATCAATTTTCCAAACCTCCTCGCCGGTTTCACCCTGAAGCGCCATGAGAGTTCCGGTTGCGCCCTGAACGAACACCATGCCCTGCCAAATGGTTGGTGTGCTGCGCGGACCCTGGCGGCCAAGTCCCGGGGGGTCTTCGTGTCGTAAATTCAGGCTGTGATCCCAAACCGGATTTCCATCATCCAGCCGGTAACAGGTCACGGCTTCTTTTTCACCACGCTGTTCGATTGTCACCACGAAACCGTTTGCGATTGCAGCACCGGACCATCCGGCTCCGACGGGCCGTTTCCACAACAATTGCGGCGGATGTGCCGTCCAGTCTGATTCGAGTTCCGGGCCATCGACGATGCTGTTCCTGTCGTTTCCCAGGAAACCGGAAAACGAAAACGGAACTGATTCGTCCAACATTTCCGCTATCCCGTTTGCCGAATTGAAGGCGACACTTTCCTGGGCCGGTGCAAAACGATAATGCAAACCGCGAAAATTCATGCTGCCGCCAAATTGAGGCTGGAAAAAGACAAAAAACAAGACCGGAACCGCGACGACTGCGGCCGTCAATTCCATGCGCCCCAGCAGCCGAAACGGGCTAAAGAAAAAGCACCAGACCAACCAACACAGAAACAACAGCATCGAGCCCATGATCGAAAATGCATTGAGCATATCCGGTCCGAGCTGCGTCAAATCCACAACCTCGCTTCTGAAAATTTGCACGACGACAATCAAAATCGCCAGGAAGACGGTCAGTACCGTCATCTTTTTGGGAAACCATTTGCGGGGTGTTTTCAATTCTTCGTTCATGACCTGCCTGCCGTTTTTTTCAAAGTGTGTCAAAATTTAGTTGACGAGGTTGATGGGTTGGCCCCGCAGAAATGCCTCGATGTTTTCAGCGGTCGTCGCCATCAGCCGCTGGCGTGCCTGCAGCGCCGCCCAGGCCATGTGTGGAGTCAGCACACAATTCTTTGCGTGAAGCAATGGATTGTCATCGTCGATTGGTTCGCGGCTGACGACGTCGAGGACGGCACCAGCGATTTTGCCGGAATTCAACGCATCCGCCAAATCCGCTTCGTGAATCAGTGCGCCTCGCGCAGCATTGACGAGAATGGCCTCGGGTTTCATTTTCCCGAGCAACGACCGATTCACGAATTCACCATTCGTTTTCGTCAGCGGACAATGCAGCGTAACAAAATCTGATTCCGAAAACAGTTCGTCCAGATCGCACCATCGGAATCCGGGCCATTGGGGGGCATTCGAGCAGGCCACGTCATGAGCCAGCACTCGCATCCCAAAAGCCTTGGCGATCTCGGCAGTGCGTCGTCCAATTCGCCCAAAGCCGACGACTCCCAGCGTCGCCCCGGACAGTTCCCGCAAGGGAGTCAGCCAAAAACTGAAGTCCTGACTCGCTCCCCACTTCCCCTGGCGGATTGCTGCATCATGTCGGCCGATGTCGTGAACCGAATGCAGTATCGACGCAAATACGTATTGGGCGACGGTGTCGGGTCCGTAAACGGGGACATTGGAGACGGGGATATCACGCTCGCGGGCTGCGGCAACATCGACAACATTGAACCCGGTTGCAAGGAGCGAAATGAATTTCAGCCTGGGCAATTGGGCGATGTCACTGGCTGACAACGCGGTTTTGTTTGTTAAAAGGACATCCGCACTGGCCGCTCGCGCGACAACATCGACCGGGTCGGTCCGTTCGTGAACAACCAGTTCGCCCAGCGCCTTGACCGCAGTCCAGGAGTTATCGCCGGGGTTCAGCGTATGACCGTCCAGCACAACAATGTTCATTGGATTCTTCCGCCTGGCTTTGGTTTGCGTGATGGTGTTATTTTGCGACGGGCGCGGCCGTGTTGCCATAAAAGCGGTTGCTCAACAATGACTCGACGGCCAGCACGGCTCCCAAAACGATCAACAGCATAGGATAAAACTCCTGTCCCCGACGGCTGGTCCCCTGCTGTCTTTCGAATTCATCCTGGTCGTTCGCCAGTTTGTAATTGCCGGGGCCGAGTATTTCATCCAGCTGTTTCGGTTCTATGCGGGTCAGGTCGGTCGCTGCATCATCGACGTTGACACTAAATCCGCGAATGACAGGTGCGCCATCGATCAAGCCTTTCAAACGATACTGGCCCGGAACCGGTGTAAAGGAATAACGCAACTCGCCGCGGGTCGCGGCAAGAGGCGCCGGTGGGCGTTTTTCATTGGGGGTGAAAATCGTGTAGCTGTCCGGATGAACCCGAACGTCATTGCGTAGCACCACTGGTTGATTGGTGAAAACATTCAACGACTCGCTTCGGGCCTGAACCAGATGCTGGCCCATGCCCCGAACAAGGGCGAAAGCAGGAAAGACTTCATTGCCGAGAAAAAGGCTGTTCCACGAAGTCCGTCCGCCTTCCGGTCTGTCGGAGTCCGTGATGGGAGTCGTCATGACAAGCGATCGGCCCTGCCCAATCATTCGTTCAACAATTGCCGGTTGTCCATTGGAGTATCGCAACACAATCTGTCCGGGTGTGGCTGGCCCAAAACCGGTTTCGATTCCCCAGAAAATTCGAACCGGAATCTTGCTCCACGAAAGTGCCGACTTTACCGGACGGATGTTGGAGAAAACCGGATGACTCAAATCATCGGGGGCAAGGAAAATGTTTTGGCCAGCTTTCGAGCGATCCCATGCGACGGTCAATTCACCGCCCAGAACGGTCTGTGCCGGTTCCGACAAAAACGAGGGTTCGACTCCGCTGCTGTTGCTGATCGCATTGGCACCGAGAAAAACGCCCACGCCACCGCCATTTTCAGCGAATCGCAAAATTCGTTCCCATTCATTGGAAGGGAGCGGTGCCGGATCAAGCAGGATCACGGAGTTGTACTGGCCCAGATCAACGGTGCCGATTTCGGATTGGAGAGATTCGTCAATCAAATACGACTCGTATCCTTCGGGGTTTAAGGTCTTGGTCAGGTTTACCGGATTGACGCCGGGACCATACAAAACGAGTACGCGCCAGGAATGATCGACTTCAATCGTAAAAAACCGCTTGTTGTCCAATTCCAGGCCGTCGCTTCCATAAACAGAAATCGTTCCATGATGAACGCCGGGCGGAAGTGCCTGTTCAAAACGCAATCCAACATTCGCCGAGCCGTTGTCGGGTATTTCAAAAGTCTGCTGCACGTTCCAGAATTTTTCCGGGGTCAGTGTTTTTCCATCGCGGATTCGGGGAACCGTGGGGTCAGGTTGTTCAATTTTCATTTCGACCACACGCTCACCGCCCCCGCCCAGGCAGTTCAACGAAGTTTCGATGGCAAGCGACGACCGGCTGGAAAGCTGAACGGATTCGGGGTTCAGATTATTCAGTCGCAAATTGACCAGGTGAGTCGTGCCTACGTCAAAAACAAAAAGCGGGGTCTCGGGGTCTCCGGTTTTGTCCGGCAGTCCACCAGATCCGGACCAGGCGGCAACAGAAAGATCGGTGACGATATAGATTTCGCGCCGCCGATACCCGGCAGTCTCCAGCAATTTTCGGGCAGTGCGAATCGCGTCAGGCAAGGGTGATTGCGAGAACCCGATTTCGAGGGCCTGCAATCGTCGGCGGGCCGATCCCAGATCGACCGAAAAAAACGGCTCCATGTCGGCAGTGTCGATCACGGAAATCTGGCTGTCGGGAGGAAGTTGGCTGAGGATCCAGTTGCCCTCGTCTTTGGCAAACTCGAGGTGAGTCTGGTTGTCCCGTCGGTATCCCATCCGTGGAGAGGTATCGACGACAAGTACCGCAGACACAGGCTCTTCCGGGTT